>CAKPXD010000081.1 GCA_934201655.1 uncultured Streptococcus sp.
AGGTTTGTCAGTACATATAGATTGACAAATGTTCTCAATTTGCTACAATAATAAAAGCAATAGAAATGATGGTCAAAGCTCATGGATGTTGCAGGCTTTTTGTCCTGCACTTCTTTCGAGTTTTGACTGTTTTTGTGTCGTTTAAAGGGAAAGGACAAAATGACTCAACAAGACTTTCGGACAAAAGTGGGGAATACGGTTTTTGGTGTTCGGGCGACAGCTTTGATTCTTCAAAATCGCAAACTTCTAGTCACCCAAGACAAGGGCAAGTATTATACTATTGGCGGTGCGATCCAAGTAAATGAAAGCACGGAAGACGCGGTAGTCCGCGAAGTGAGGGAAGAACTGGGTGTTAAAGCTCAGGCTGGTCAGCTAGCTTTCGTGGTTGAAAATCGTTTTGAACAGGACGGTGTTTCCTATCACAATATCGAGTTTCATTATCTGGTAGACTTACTTGGGGATGCCCCATTGACCATGCAGGAAGATGAGGAAAGGCAACCTTGTGAGTGGATTGACTTGGACAAGCTTGAGGATATCCAGCTAGTTCCAGCCTTTTTAAAAACAGCCCTGCCAGATTGGGACGGCCAACTAAGACACATTCATCTTGAAGAATAGGAGAGAAAATGACTTATAATTTTACGGAAGAATACGATATTATTGTAATCGGTGCGGGACATGCTGGGGTCGAAGCTTCCCTAGCTGCGAGCCGTATGGGTTGCAAGGTCTTGCTTGCGACTATTAACATTGAAATGTTGGCTTTCATGCCATGTAATCCGTCTATTGGTGGTTCTGCTAAGGGGATTGTCGTGCGTGAGGTAGATGCCCTTGGTGGCGAGATGGCTAAGACCATTGACAAGAGTTACATCCAGATGAAGATGCTCAACACTGGGAAGGGACCAGCTGTCCGTGCCCTTCGTGCGCAGGCTGATAAGGAACTTTACTCTAAGGAAATGCGCAAGACGGTTGAAAATCAAGAAAATCTCACCCTTCGTCAAACCATGATTGATGAGATTTTGGTGGAAGATGGCAAGGTTGTCGGTGTTCGTACAGCTACCCATCAAGAGTATGCTGCCAAGGCCGTTATCGTAACCACAGGGACAGCCCTCCGTGGGGAAATAATCATCGGAGATCTCAAGTACTCATCAGGGCCAAACCACAGTCTGGCTTCTATTAACCTAGCTGATAATCTCAAGGAACTTGGACTTGAAATCGGTCGTTTCAAGACAGGAACGCCTCCACGTGTCAAGGCTTCCTCTATCAACTATGATGTGACAGAGATTCAGCCAGGGGACGAGGCACCAAATCACTTCTCTTATACTTCACGTGACGAAGATTATGTCAAGGACCAAGTGCCGTGCTGGTTGACCTATACCAACGGCACCAGTCATGAGATTATCCAAGACAACCTCCATCGTGCGCCTATGTTTACAGGTGTGGTTAAGGGAGTGGGACCTCGTTACTGTCCGTCGATTGAGGATAAGATTGTGCGTTTTGCAGACAAGGAACGCCACCAGCTTTTCCTTGAGCCAGAAGGACGAAACACAGAAGAAGTTTATGTGCAAGGTCTCTCAACCAGTCTTCCTGAGGATGTCCAACGTGACTTGGTTCATTCCATCAAAGGTTTGGAAAATGCAGAGATGATGCGAACTGGTTATGCTATCGAGTACGACATGGTCTTGCCTCATCAGTTGCGTGCAACGCTTGAAACCAAGAAAATCTCAGGACTTTTCACTGCTGGCCAGACAAATGGAACGTCAGGATATGAAGAAGCTGCAGGCCAAGGGATTATCGCTGGTATCAACGCGGCTCTGAAAATCCAAGGCAAGCCTGAGTTGATTTTGAAGCGAAGCGACGGTTATATCGGGGTTATGATTGATGACTTGGTGACTAAGGGGACCATTGAACCTTACCGTCTCTTGACCAGTCGTGCTGAATACCGCCTCATTCTCCGTCATGACAATGCCGATATGCGTTTGACCGAGATGGGGCGCGAGATTGGGCTTGTTGACGATGAACGTTGGGCTCGTTTTGAAATCAAGAAAAATCAATTTGAAAATGAAATGAAGCGTTTAGACAGCATCAAACTCAAGCCAGTCAAGGAAACAAATGCTAAGGTTGAAGAGATGGGCTTCAAGCCCTTGACAGATGCGGTGACAGCCAAGGAATTCCTTCGTCGCCCAGAAGTCTCTTACCAAGATGTGGTGGCCTTTATCGGACCTGCTGCTGAAGAGTTAGATGATAAGATTATCGAATTGATTGAAACAGAAATCAAGTACGAAGGCTATATCTCAAAAGCCATGGATCAGGTTGCCAAGATGAAACGCATGGAAGAAAAACGGATTCCAGCGAATATTGACTGGGATGATATTGACTCTATCGCGACTGAAGCTCGTCAGAAGTTCAAGCTCATCAATCCAGAAACCATTGGGCAAGCTAGCCGTATTTCAGGTGTAAACCCAGCAGATATTTCCATTCTTATGGTGTATCTGGAAGGGAAAAATCGAAGCATTTCTAAAAACTTAGAAAAGAAAGCTGACTAAAAATAAAAAGCTGAATTCTCATTTTGAGAATTCAGCTTTTTTAGTTTTTTCTTCATTTTTCGAATTAAGAGAAAAGGAGAAATGACTATGCTGACAGTAGAAGAAAAAAATTTTTTAGACCGCTATAAAAGAGTTTCATATCATCGTTTTTATGAGATTGAACGCTTTGTTGCCTTGTCTGAAAAGTTGAGCGAACGTCCGCCAAAGGCTGACAAGAACTAGACTTTTTGATATACTAGAACAAATTAAAATATAGGAGAGAGCGAATGAACGTATATGGCAGATTAGAAGACGAACCAACTCCAACTTGGATGGGAAGTCAGGATGCTCCAGTAGAAAATGAGGAGCAACTCGAGGTTGAAACTCGTCAGCCTGCCCGCTTACCATTTTTGAATATCCTCTTTTTGAGTACTCTAGTGGTCCTTGTGTCCGTAATTTTACCCTTCTTCTTAGGGTTAATAAGTCCGGAGCAGTCTCAGGATTTTTATATTGGATGGGCTATGCATCAGAGCGGAGATATTTACACAGATTATTTTGGAACTAGTGGTCTCCTCTATTACTTTTTACAGTATTTAACCAAGGGCAGTATTTTGTTTGCTGTTTTTAATTGGTTGGCCTTAGTAGGCACGGGATTCTTTCTTTTCCGTTCGGCTTACAATCTGACGGAACAAAACAAGCAATCGCAACAAGTGTTGACGGTCTTTTATGTCCTGGCTAGTGCTCTTAGTTTTGGTGGGGGATATGCAACTATTCTAGCCCTCCCATTCTTGTTCTATGCCTTGAGTTTAGTAACAGCTTATTTGTCAGAACCGAGTCATGACAAAGGGTTTATCCGGATTGGAACTAGCTTGGCTCTAGCATTTTTCTTTGCACCCTTGGTCACAGCTTTGTATGGATTTGTCTTATTTTTTGCTCTAACAGCTTTTAATGTTGGTCACAATAAGTTGAATCATGGTCTCTATCAATTTTTTGCAGCGGGCCTTGGTTTTTCAATCTTCTTTTATCCAATTGGATACTACACAGCTTATAAAGGCAGTTTTGGAAATGCCATTAGTCAAATCCTTTATCCATTAGATAGTTTAAACTTTACGTCTAACTCGGGATTACTCGACAATATCCTCTTTTATGGATTGTTAGCAATTGCTCTTGGAGCATTGACGCTAGCATTTACAGGTCTCTTCCAATCTAAACCATTGAAACAGTCAGTCTTATCAATCTCTGCTTCAATAGCTATCATTTTGGTATTGATTTTAGAGATTTTTTCTACAGATCTTATCCATGGTAGTCGTATGATTGAGTTCCTTCCTTTCTTATCGCTTCTTTTGCTGACACGAATTCCAACAGAGAAAGCGGAAGGAGCGAATCGCCGTAGACGATCTAGAGAAGAAACTTCGGTATGGGGAGCTTTTGTAAAAGGAAATGTCTATCTACCAATTTTAGCTCTTACTTACCTATTCTTAGCACCTGTAGTATCACGATATTTACTTCATGCAGAACTATATCAAGAACGTACAGCCATCGAAACTAAGGTAAAAGGGGAAACTCAAGCTACAGATCGTATCTATGTTTGGGATAATCTGACAAGTAGTTATAAGGCTAGTGAACGTTTAGCTGCGAGTCAGTTGCTTTCGCCTAGATTGCATACAGGACTTGGTGAAAATCGTACCAAACTTGTTAATGATCTGAGAGATAATCAACCAAAGATGATTGTAGTGAATACAAAAACAAGTCTATGGACAGAAGTTGAGCAGCTCTTAGCTGAAAATTATCAAGCGGTTCAAAGTGAATTCAAAGATTTTAAACTCTATAAATTAAAATAAAAACTATCAATATCTTGTGTAATTTTAAAAAAATTTTATTTTTTGACACAAGATATTGATTTTTATTTTTTTAGTGATATAATACTTTTTAGAATCAATATTATATTTAAGAAAAGGGTATGGATATGATTGTATTGGAAGAGAAGGCTGTCCCTGATCCGACTTTATTCGTCGAAAAACGTGACGGCAGACGTGTAATTTTTGATGTAGACAAGATTGACAAAGCGCTTCATAAGGCTGCTGAAAAGGTTATGGATGTAACTCCTTTGGTTGAAAAACGACTTAGTACCCTAGTTGAACGTATCGTCGAAGAGATTCATAGCCGTTTCCCACAAGGTGTAAAAATCTATGAAATTCAAAACATCGTAGAGCACGAGTTGTTGGAAGCTAAAGAATATGCCTTGGCCGAGGAGTATATCACCTATCGAACACAAAGGGATTTTGAGCGCTCAAAAGCGACAGATATCAACTTTAGTATTCATAAACTTCTTAACAAAGATCAGGCAGTTGTCAATGAAAATGCCAATAAAGACAGTGATGTCTTTAACACTCAGCGTGATTTGACGGCAGGGATTGTTGGAAAATCAATCGGACTTCAAATGCTTCCTAAACATGTGGCAAATGCCCATCAAAAAGGGGATATCCACTATCATGATTTGGACTACAGTCCCTACACTCCTATGACCAACTGCTGTTTGATTGATTTCAAGGGCATGTTGGAAAATGGTTTTAAGATTGGGAATGCTGAGGTAGAGAGTCCCAAGTCTATCCAAACTGCGACAGCACAGATTTCACAAATCATCGCCAACGTTGCATCAAGTCAGTATGGAGGCTGTTCAGCAGACCGTATTGATGAAGTTTTGGCTCCTTATGCAGAGAAAAATTACCAAAAGCACCTCAAGGATGCGGAGGAATGGGTTTTGCCTGACAAGCGCCAAGAATATGCCTGGAAGAAAACCCAAAAAGACATCTACGATGCCATGCAATCTCTAGAGTACGAGATTAATACCCTCTTTACATCAAATGGACAAACGCCATTTACCTCTCTTGGTTTCGGTCTAGGAACCAGTCGTTTTGAACGTGAAATTCAAAAGGCGATCCTGAACATTCGTATCAAGGGCTTGGGATCAGAACACCGTACAGCTATCTTCCCTAAACTCATCTTTACTCTTAAAAGAGGTCTTAACTTAGAGGAAGGCTCGCCTAACTACGACATCAAACAGTTGGCTCTTGAGTGTGCAACTAAGCGCATGTACCCAGATGTCTTGTCTTATGATAAGATTGTCGAGTTGACTGGTTCTTTCAAGGTTCCGATGGGATGCCGTTCATTCCTTCAAGGATGGAAGGATGAAAATGGAGTAGAAGTCAATTCGGGCCGTATGAACCTAGGGGTCGTGACGGTCAATCTTCCTCGTATTGCTCTCGAATCAGAAGGCGACTTGAATAAGTTCTGGGAAATTTTCAATGAGCGCATGAATATCGCGGAAGATGCCTTGGTTTACCGTGTGGAAAGAACCAAGGAAGCCACTCCAGCTAATGCACCAATTCTTTATCAATATGGAGCCTTCGGTCGACGTCTTGGAAAAGAAGAAAGTGTAGACCAACTCTTTAAGAATCGTCGTGCAACTATTTCCCTGGGCTATATTGGCTTATACGAGGTAGCGACAGTCTTCTTTGGTAATAATTGGGAAAATAATCCAGAAGCCAAAGAGTTCACCCTTGATATTATTCGCGATATGAAACGTCGAGTAGAAGAATGGTCTGACCAATATGGTTACCATTTCTCTATCTATTCAACGCCGTCTGAAAGTTTGACAGACCGCTTCTGTCGCTTGGATACGGAGAAATTCGGCTCTATTCCAGATATTACAGATAAAGAATACTACACAAATTCCTTCCATTATGATGTCCGCAAAAATCCAACACCTTTTGAAAAATTGGACTTTGAGAAAGTCTACCCAGAAGCGGGTGCATCTGGTGGCTTTATCCACTACTGCGAGTACCCAGTTCTCCAACAAAATCCAAAGGCTTTGGAAGCTGTTTGGGATTATGCTTATGACCGTGTAGGTTATCTCGGGACTAATACTCCGATTGATCGTTGCTACAAGTGTGATTTCGAAGGAGAC
>CAKPXD010000082.1 GCA_934201655.1 uncultured Streptococcus sp.
GATTTAGACATGGCAAGTTATCCCGTCGTAATGCCGGAAGGTGAGTGGGATTTGATACCATTTCCCGGCGGTAAATTATCTCTAGGAGCTACCCATGAAAATGACATGGGATTTGACCTAGCAGTTGATGAGAATTTGCTCCAACAAATGGCTGAAGCAACAAGTTCGTTTTATCCTAGCTTAAAAGATGCAATGATAAGTGGTGAACGTGTGGGGATTCGTGCTTATACGAGTGATTTTTCGCCATTTTTCGGACAAGTGCCAAACTTGTCAGGAGTATTTGTTGCGAGTGGATTAGGATCGTCAGGATTGACAACTGGACCCATTATAGGCTATCACCTAGCCCAAATGCTTCAAGGGGAAAGTGGAGTCTTGGATCCAGCGGATTATCCGACTGAAAGATATATTAAAGAGAAATAATCGTAAATTTTTTACCTAGTTTTTACGATAGGATTAGGGTAGCAAATGACATTCCCCATCAAAAATGGTAAAATGAAAAAAATAATTCAAGAATTGAGGAAAAATGATGCAAGAAAAGATTTTGGTAACAGGTGGAGCAGGTTTTATCGGAACTCACACTGTCATCGAACTGGTCCAAGCTGGACATCAGGTTGTCGTGGTGGATAACTTGGTCAACAGTAGTCGTAAAAGTTTAGAAGTAGTGGAAAGAATTACAGGAGTTGAGATTCCTTTTTATGAAGCTGATATCCGAGATACGGATACACTTCGTGACATTTTCAAACAGGAAGAGCCAACAGGCGTGATTCATTTTGCTGGTTTGAAGGCAGTTGGTGAGTCAACTCGTATCCCTCTTGCCTACTATGATAACAATATTGCCGGTACAGTTAGCCTTTTGAAGGCAATGGAAGAAAACAACTGTAAGAACATTATTTTCAGTTCATCAGCAACAGTTTATGGAGATCCACATACTGTTCCAATCCTAGAAGATTTCCCACTTTCAGCTACTAACCCTTATGGTCGTACCAAGCTTATGCTGGAAGAAATCTTGACAGATATCCATAAAGCAGATTCAGAGTGGAATGTTGTCTTACTTCGTTACTTCAACCCAATTGGGGCGCATGAGAGTGGTGACCTAGGAGAAAATCCAAACGGCATTCCAAATAACCTTCTACCGTATGTAACACAAGTCGCAGTTGGCAAGTTAGAACAAGTTCAAGTCTTCGGAGATGACTACGATACAGAAGATGGAACAGGTGTTCGTGACTATATCCACGTCGTTGACTTAGCCAAAGGACACGTTGCCGCCCTTAAGAAGCTTCAAAAAGGCTCTGGACTCAATGTGTATAACCTTGGTACTGGAAAAGGCTACTCAGTTCTTGAAATTATCCAAAATATGGAAAAAGCTGTTGGCCGCCCAATTCCATACCGTATCGTTGAACGTCGCCCTGGTGATATTGCAGCCTGCTACTCAGACCCAGCAAAAGCTAAGGAAGAGCTCGGATGGGAAGCTGGACTTGGTATTACAGAAATGTGTGAAGATGCATGGCGTTGGCAAAGTAAGCATCCAAATGGATTTGAAGACTAATCGTTTGATTAAACAAAAAAAGAGGAAGTAATTCCTCTTTTTTTATAACTTTATATGTGGTTGAAAAAAAAATTTGATTAGTGCTTAAGTGATAGAAAAATGTCTTAAAAGAACAGTTTATTTATTATTGAAATGCTGGAACAAATAAAAGTAAAATTGTATAAAAATAGCTAGCAAAAGACTATAATTTTCTAGAAAAATATGCTAAACTAGAGGGAGTGGAAATTAGAGATTGATGTTCCACCAAATTTTAAGATTCATCTATAATCAGAGCACGAGTAGGGCAATTTTTAACGGCTTCTAAAATGTCATCGTTGCAAGCAATTTCTCGCTCTAATTGCTCAGATTCATCGTAAAAACGGACGATACCATTATCATGGTAATCAAATAATTCTGAATAAGTTTGGCAGAGCCCACAAGCGATGCAACGTTCAGGTATAAGTCTAATCTTCATATTTATATTGTAATAAGAAACTAAAAAAAACTCAAGGAGTAAGGTATGGAAAAGGAACCGTGGCAAGAAGATATTTATGAAAACCAAGAAGAGGAATCAAGAACCGAACGCCGTCAACGAAACAAAAAAGGTTCAGGTGTCGTGGCCAATCGTATTTTAACGGTTCTAGCTATTCTCTTCTTTGTCATTGTTGTTGGGATGGTAGTTGTATTGGTCTACTTGTCATCAGGCGGAAGTGATCGCACTTCAGCTTTGAAAGATTTTTATGATTCTTCAGCTCCAAAAGTAGAAGAAGTTACAACAGTGGGTACTACTGCTCAGTCAACAGAGTCAACAGAAGCAGAGAAAACTCAACAAGAACATACAGAGGCGCATACTGATTCTGAAGGAACTATTACAGTCATGGCAGGAGAAGGGGAAGCAGCCATTGCGGCTCGCGCTGGAATCTCTATTGCTCAACTTGAAGCCTTGAATCCTGGTCATATGTCTTCAGGAACTTGGTTTGCAAATCCTGGTGATGTCCTTAAGACAAGATAGGAGTGACAATGAAAACAATTCAGATTGCTATTGATGGGCCAGCTTCCAGTGGTAAGAGTACAGTGGCTAAGATTATTGCTAAGGACTTTGGCTATACTTATCTGGATACAGGCGCTATGTATCGTGCGGCGACTTACATCGCATTGAGAAACCAAATTAGCGCAGATGAGCCATCTCAACTTCTTGAATTATTGGAACAATACCCGATTAGTTTTGGCCGCGCTGAAACAGGAGAACAGCTTGTTTTTGTTGGAGATGTAGATGTAACAAATCCAATCCGAGAAAATGAAGTAACCAACGCTGTTTCTGCTTTTGCGGCGATTCCAGCTGTTCGTGAAAAATTGGTAGCCTTTCAGCAAGAAATTGCCCGACAAGGTGGTATCGTTATGGATGGCCGCGATATTGGAACAGTAGTTTTGCCTCAGGCTGAATTGAAGATTTTTCTAGTAGCATCTGTAGATGAGCGTGCGGAACGTCGTTACAAGGAAAATCTTTCAAAGGGAATCGAAACAGATTTGGAAACTTTGAAAGAAGAGATTGCTGCGCGTGATTATAAAGATAGTCATCGTGAAACTTCACCTCTCAAGCAAGCTGAGGATGCAATCTATTTGGATACGACTGGGCTCTCTATTTTAGAAGTTGTTGAAAAAATTAAAGCAGAAGCTCAAAAACATTTATAAGAACTATAAAACGATGAACTGAATTTCGGTTTGTCGTTTTTTATCATAATTTGTCAAATAGTCTGTTTTAAGGTATAATAGTTGCTGTTGAAGAAAATTTGACATTCAAATAATCATAAATTTTTTTAAGGAGATAACATGAGTCAATTACCAAATTGCCCAAAATGTAATTCAGAATATGTATATGAAGATGGCGCACTTCTAGTTTGTCCAGAATGTGCTTACGAGTGGAATCCTGCTGAGCAAGCAGAAGCAGAAGAAGGCATTGTTGCCATCGATGCAAATGGAAACAAACTAGCTGATGGAGATACAGTTACCTTGATCAAGGACCTTAAGGTCAAAGGTGCTCCTAAAGACCTCAAACCAGGAACTCGTGTGAAAAACATCCGTATTGTTGAAGGTGACCACAACATTGATTGTAAGATTGATGGTTTTGGTGCTATGAAACTTAAATCAGAATTTGTGAAGAAGATTTAATCATGATTAAAAATGAAAAAGTAATATTTTATAGTCGTATCTTTTTATTTATAGCAGCTTTTACCGGTGTATACTTGGAGATTACCAAACGCGGTGGTTTAGGGATGTTGCTTTACTACACTGTACTTTCTAACCTTTTGGTTGTACTTTTTACAGGTTATCTTTTGTTAAAGATGCGTAGTGGAGGTGATAGTTGGCAGAGTCCTGGTATTCTACGTCTCAAAGGTGGCGTCACTATGAGTATTATGATTACTTGTGTCATCTATCATTTCATGCTAGCTCCCTTGACGACAGATTTTTACCGTTTGGAAAATTTTCTTTGCCATTATATTGTCCCTCTCTGGTTTTTAGCAGATACAATTATTTTTGATAAGAGTCGTCAATATAAGTTAGTTGATCCCATGCTTTGGACTAGCCTTCCTTTGCTTTATATGATTTTTGCCCTCTTAAACGGTTTTGTTCTAAAGATGGATGTCCCTAATGCTAAGGATAGTCCCTTCCCTTATTTCTTTTTGAATGCTACCAAACATGGTTGGGGCTTTATCTTTAAATGGGCAGCAACTATCTTTGTTGCCTACATGGTTTCAGGATATCTCTTTTATCTTGTGAAAAGTATTAAGAAATCTAAGAATTAAAAGTACCCAATGTGGGTGCTTTTTTTGTGATAGAGATAATTGTACCCGGACAAATCGATTTATTTTATCTTGTTATGCAGTCTTTTATACCTTACAATAAAACTGTAGCTACCAATACAACTATTGAGGATGAAAAAAATGACTGAAAATCGTTATGAATTAAATAAGAATTTAGCACAGATGCTTAAGGGTGGCGTCATCATGGATGTCCAAAACCCTGAACAGGCAAGAATTGCTGAGGCTGCAGGTGCGGCAGCAGTTATGGCTTTGGAACGAATCCCAGCTGATATTCGTGCAGCGGGTGGTGTCTCTCGCATGAGTGATCCAAAGATGATTAAGGAAATCCAAGAAGCAGTCAGCATTCCAGTTATGGCTAAGGTTCGAATTGGGCATTTTGTTGAAGCTCAGATTTTAGAAGCTATCGAGATTGACTATATTGATGAGAGCGAAGTTCTATCTCCAGCTGATGACCGTTTCCATGTGGACAAGAAAGAATTTCAAGTTCCTTTTGTCTGTGGCGCTAAAGACTTAGGTGAAGCCTTGCGCCGTATCGCTGAAGGAGCATCGATGATCCGTACAAAAGGGGAACCTGGAACAGGAGACATCGTTCAGGCGGTTCGTCATATGCGTATGATGAATCAAGAAATCCGCCGCATTCAAAATCTCCGTGAGGACGAGTTATATGTTGCTGCAAAAGAACTCCAAGTACCTGTAGAATTAGTTCAATATGTCCACGAAAATGGAAAATTACCAGTTGTTAACTTTGCGGCTGGAGGGGTTGCAACACCAGCGGATGCTGCTCTTATGATGCAGCTAGGTGCAGAAGGTGTGTTTGTTGGCTCAGGAATTTTCAAGTCAGGTGATCCTGTTAAACGTGCGGCAGCAATTGTTAAGGCAGTTACAAATTATCAGAATCCTCAAATTCTAGCTCAAATCTCTGAAGATCTAGGAGAAGCCATGGTTGGTATCAATGAGAATGAAATCCAAATTCTCATGGCGGAGCGAGGAAAATAGATGAAAATCGGAATATTGGCCTTGCAAGGTGCCTTTGTAGAACACGAGAAAATACTTGCTCAACTAGGAGTTGAAAGTATTGAACTGCGAAACCTAGAAGATTTTCAGCAACATCGAAGTGAGCTATCAGGTTTGATTTTGCCAGGAGGTGAGTCAACGGCCATGGGGAAACTGTTGCGAGATCAGCAGATGCTAATTCCTCTAAGAGAGGCTATTCTCAATGGTTTACCAGTCTTTGGAACTTGTGCGGGTTTAATTTTGCTAGCAAAACAAATCACTTCTCAGGAAGAGAGCCATCTAGCGACCATGGATATAGTAGTAGAGCGTAATGCCTATGGACGTCAGCTAGGAAGCTTTTATACAGAAGCTGACTGCAAGGGCGTTGGTAAAATTCCAATGACCTTTATCCGTGGCCCGATTATCAGTAGTGTTGGTGACAGTGTTGATGTTCTAGCGATCGTGAACAATCAAATCGTAGCGGCACAAGAAAAAAATATGCTGGTAACCTCCTTTCATCCTGAATTGACAGATGATCTTCGTTTGCATCTGTACTTTATGAATATGTGCAAATAAAAAAAAGAGGTTGGGATTTTTCCCAACTTCTTTTTTACATATAATAAACAATAGCGATATATTGCAAAGCTGAAGCTGCTAGAATGAAGAGATGCCAAATCATATGGAAGTATGGTTTCTTTTTAGCGTAGAATCCAGCGCCAACTGTATAGCAAAGGCCACCTGATACCATAAGACTCCAAAACATTGGACTTGTCTGACTGATGATTGCTGGTAAGATAGCCAATACAAGCCATCCCATGATGAGGTAAAGGATGAGGCTGAATTTTTCATTGACCTTCTTGGCAAAGATTTTATAAAGAATACCGAAAATAGTTGTCCCCCATTGGATAGCAATAATGAGATAACCAAACCAATTATTCATCAGGGTTAAAACCACCGGGGTATAAGAACCTGCAATCGCAACATAAATCATAGAATGGTCAATAATTCGTAACACATATTTATGAGTTGAACCATAAGCCATAGAATGATAAATAGTTGATGATAAGAACATGAGAAAGAGACTGATGACGAAGATGGAAACACCGATAGACGATAAGAAACCATGTACC
>CAKPXD010000083.1 GCA_934201655.1 uncultured Streptococcus sp.
GCAGCATTCGTTACATTTTTGGTTTCAATACCTAGACCTTTGAGAGTTGCTTCATTTTTCAAGACCTCTCCGTCGGCTGGATCATAATTTAAACGAACATTATAAGCAATACGATATTGGTCATTTTCAGTAACATCACCTAAATCGATAACAAATGATTGACCATCTTCGCTAATTGTAATCTTATGTTGGTCTGTTACATCAACTCTATCAGAGAATACCCACTCACCAGTATCATAAGAGAATTTACCTTTAATAATTTTAATGCTATCTTTTACGTATGAAGCATTCGTAAATTGTAAGTGATCTTCGAGTGTAACATTCTTAATATTTTGTTTTGTACGATTGACAGAAATCGTGTATTGAATTTCCCTTTGGTCCCCTGCGTTTACCCAACTAGTCTTTGTTAAAAGTCTAGGATTTCCATCGCCAACACCAGTAAATGAAACTTTACCAGCAATTTTTGTTTCTTTGTTAATGGTGATTTCTACTGGAACCTCACCTTTTTGTGGGTGTTTTTTGAAATCGATACGAGCGTAAAAGAAGAATGATCCGCTTGTATCTGAGTGTTTTTCAACATAATCCGTATAGGTAATTGTAATGGATTTATTATCTGGGCTTACTTCAGCATTTGCGATAATCTCATTTGTATTGATATCACGAATCTTGAACGAAGTATTAGTAATCATCAAAGCATCTGGAACAGTAACTACAGTTGAATCTCCTGCTTTAACATTTTTTCCAGACAAATTATAATCAGCGTTGATTCGGAAGGTTGCCCACTGTTGCAAGTCCCAGTTGAGATCTCCGCCTTCATTATTTGATACTTTAACATTTTGGATTGTATCAACAAATTTTCCAGAAACTGAAACCTCAGGAGTTTCAGCAAAAGTTTTATTCAAACTAAATACGAAAATAGTCGTCAATACAACGATCAAAAATGAGAAAATACTAAACTTTTTCTTTTTGTTCATCATATACATCCTTCTTATAAATTTAAGATAGTTTCTAAATATAATATAAAGTAGTGTCAATCATTAACTGAAAGACGAGTTAATAATATAGGTTAATTTTATAGACAAACCTTAACCAAGCCTCCTCCTAGTCTAACACTAAAACTCCCCTATAACGTGAATTATATCACAATAAAACATGGACATCAATGTTTAAGGTGTCAAATTATTATGAAAATGTAAGTTTTTCGAATTATTATATAAGTTATGTTTTCAACGGACAAATAATATATAATAACAGTTGCATTTCTCATAAAATTAGGAGAAAATTAGTATCAGATTTATGCTTAAATGATATCCTTTATTTCTGTCACATTTTAGTAATTTAATATATTTTTTTTAAGTTTAACTAGTAATTTTAGAGCTTTTAGATTTAATTTTTTTAGTTCAATTTTGTCAACTTAAAATTACCACACTTGGTTAATAGTTTTGTTTGTGCTATACTTTGAACTAAGTGAAAACTATAAAATGAAGGAATAAAATTAGATGACTTACAAATTTTTACTCTTCGACCTCGACCATACCTTGCTTGATTTTGATGCTGCCGAGGATATTGCTCTAACGCAACTCTTAAAAGAAGAAGGAGTAGAAGATATCCGAGCATATAAGGATTATTATGTACCAATGAATAAAGCTCTCTGGAAAGATTTTGAACAAAAGAAAATCACTAAACAGAAACTGGTTAACACGCGCTTTTCACGTTTGTTTTCCCATTTTGGACTGGAGAAAGACGGGACTTTACTTGCTCAGCGTTACCAGTTTTTTCTAGCCCAGCAGGGGCAAACTCTTTCGGGCGCTCATGAATTTTTGGACAGTCTCATTGAGCGTGATTATGAGCTGTACGCTGCGACAAATGGCATTACTGCTATTCAAACAGGTCGTTTGGCTCAATCGGGTCTGGCTCCCTATTTCAACCATGTCTTTATATCTGAGCAGTTGCAAACTCAAAAACCTGACGCACTTTTCTACCAAAAAATTAGTCAACTAATTCCAGAATTTACTAGAAAAAAAAGCCTGATGATAGGAGATTCTTTGACAGCAGATATCCAAGGAGGAAATAACGCTGGAATTGATACTATCTGGTATAATCCTCAACATCTGGAAAATAGGACCCAAGCCCATCCGACTTATGAAGTCCATTCTTATCAAGAGATTCTAGAAATATTAGATAAACTCTAAAAAGTGGTTACAATAGCCACTTTTTGCTATAATAGAGGCAGTGAAAATGAAGGAGAAGACGATGGAACACTCATCCTGGCATGAATTGATTAAGCAAGAACTTCCTGAAGGGTATTTTAATCATATTAATCATTTTATGGAGCAAGTATATAAAAACGGGACTGTATATCCACCAAAAGAAAAGGTTTTTCAGGCTCTTTTGACAACTCCTCTAGAAAAGGTTAAGGTGGTGATTCTTGGTCAAGATCCTTATCATGGTCTTGGTCAGGCTCAGGGCTTAAGTTTTTCTGTTCCAGATAATATCCCAGCACCTCCTTCTTTGAAAAATATTTTAAAAGAACTTGCTGATGATATTGGAGTTAAAGCATCCCATGATTTGACAGCTTGGGCTGAGCAGGGAGTTTTGCTTCTCAATGCTTGCTTGACCGTTCCTGCTGGGAAGGCAAATGGTCATGCTGGGCAGATATGGGAGCCTTTTACAGATGCTGTAATTAAGGTTGTTAATAATCTTGATAGACCAGTGGTTTTTGTCCTCTGGGGTGCTTATGCACGTAAGAAAAAATCATTGGTAACCAATCCTAAGCATCTGATTATCGAATCAGCCCATCCAAGTCCCTTATCCGTTTACAGAGGATTTTGGGGTTCCAAGCCTTTTTCCAAGGCTAATACATTCTTAACAGAGACAGGACAAGAGCCGATTAATTGGCTTAGATAAGGAGAGAATATGCCACAGTTAGCGACGATTTGCTACATTGATAATGGAAAAGAACTGCTCATGCTTCATCGCAATAAAAAGACTAATGATGTCCATGAAGGAAAATGGATCGGTGTAGGTGGAAAGTTAGAGCGTGGAGAAACTCCACAAGAATGTGCGGCCCGCGAGATTTTAGAAGAAACAGGATTGAAGGCTAAGCCAGTTCTTAAAGGTGTAATAACCTTTCCTGAGTTCACACCGGACTTAGACTGGTACACCTATGTGTTTAAGGTGACGGAGTTTGAGGGTGATTTAATTGACTGTAATGAAGGGACTTTAGAATGGGTTCCTTATGATGAGGTTTTAAGCAAACCAACCTGGGAAGGAGACCACACCTTCGTAGAGTGGCTTTTAGAGGACAAACCCTTCTTTTCAGCTAAGTTTGTTTATGACGGTGATAAGTTATTGGATACCCAAGTGGATTTCTACGAATAAAGGAGAAAGCAGATGTTACTAATTAAAAATGGTCGAGTAATGGATCCTAAGTCTGGTTTGGATCAAGTGTGTGATGTCTTGGTTGAAGACGGTAAAATTGTCAAAATTGCACCACAAATTAGTGAGAAAGATGCAGAGATCATTGATGCAACTGGTCTTGTAGTTGCACCCGGCTTGGTTGATATCCATGTTCATTTCCGTGAACCTGGTCAAACTCATAAAGAAGACATTCATACAGGTGCACTAGCAGCAGCAGCTGGTGGTTTTACGACAGTTGTCATGATGGCTAATACCAATCCAACCATCTCCGATGTTGAGACTTTGCAGGAAGTACTTCAATCTGCGGCAAAGGAAAAAATTAATGTTAAGTCTGTAGCAACGATTACCAAGAACTTTAATGGCCAAGACTTGACTGACTTTAAGGCGCTTTTAGAAGCTGGAGCCGTTGGTTTTTCAGATGATGGTATTCCGCTTGAAAGCAGTAAAGTGGTCAAGGAAGCTATGGAAGAGGCTAAAAAACTCAATACCTTTATCAGCTTACACGAGGAAGATCCTGGTCTGAATGGTACGCTAGGTTTTAATGAAAATATTGCTAAAGAACACTTCCATATTTGTGGCGCTACAGGAGTTGCAGAGTATGCAATGATTTCACGTGATGTCATGATCGCCTATGCAACAAAAGCCCATGTTCATATCCAACACTTATCCAAGGAAGAAAGTGTTAAGGTTGTGGAGTTCGCTCAAGGTTTGGGAGCAAACGTAACTGCAGAAGTAGCACCGCAACATTTCTCTAAGACTGAAGCGCTTCTCTTGACTAAGGGAAGTAACGCTAAGATGAATCCACCACTTCGCTTGGAGTCTGACCGCCGTGCAGTTATTGAAGGACTCAAGTCAGGTGTCATTTCAGTAATTGCGACAGATCACGCGCCTCACCATGTAGACGAAAAGAATGTCGAGGATATCACCAAAGCTCCATCAGGTATGACAGGACTGGAAACTTCATTGTCACTTGGTTTAACTTACTTAGTCGAAGCTGGTGAGCTAAGCTTGATGGAATTATTAGAAAAAATGACAGTAAACCCAGCTAAATTGTATCATTTTGAAGCAGGTTATTTGGCTGAAAATGGTCCAGCTGATATTACCATTTTCGATGATAAAGCTGACCGAATTGTAGACACACATTTTGCTTCTAAAGCAGCTAATTCACCATTTATCGGTGAAACTTTAAAAGGGCAGGTAAAATACACTATTTGTAATGGACAGATTGTCTATAAATACTAGATGAAATACTGCTCTATAAAATTTAAATTTAGAGAGAGTCTGTATGTATCCAACCCATCGTTTTAAAGACAAGTTCATTTTATTTCTTAAGATTTTCTTCCCTATTTTGGTTTATCAATTCGCAAATTATTCGGCTTCCTTTGTCGATACAACCATGACCGGCCAGTATAATACTATTGATTTAGCTGGTGTATCAATGGCTACTAGCTTGTGGAATCCTTTCTTTACTTTTTTAACAGGTATTGTTTCTGCCTTAGTCCCTATAGTTGGACATCATTTAGGACGTGGAAAAAAAGAAGAAGTGGCTTCTGATTTCTATCAGTTTCTTTATCTTTCACTTGGCTTATCAATTTTTCTATTTGTTTTAGTTTTTCTGGTTGCTCCACTAATTCTAAATAATATGGGATTAGAAGCGGCGGTAGCAAATATAGCAGTTCGTTATCTATGGTTTTTAGCAATAGGGATTATTCCTCTCTTACTCTTTAGTGTTATTCGTTCGTTACTGGATGCACTTGGATTAACAAGGTTGTCCATGTATTTGATGCTTTTATTACTCCCTCTCAATAGTGCTTTTAACTATTTATTGATATATGGTGTCTATGGTTTACCTGAGTTTGGAGGAGCAGGAGCAGGTCTTGGTACTTCTTTGGCTTATTGGACTTTGTTGCTAATTTCTATATTCGTTCTTCTCAAACAAGAAAAACTAAAAGAGCTACATTTAGAGAACTTATTACCTTTAGACAGGAATAAAATAAAAGAAGCGATAAAACTGGGGTTACCTATTGGTGGAACTGTATTTGCAGAAGTTGCTATTTTTTCAGCTGTCGGCTTGATTATGGCAAAGTTTTCATCCTTGATAATAGCAAGCCATCAATCTGCCATGAACTTTTCATCTCTCATGTACGCCTTTCCTATGAGCATTTCAACAGCGATGGCTATTGTTGTTTCTTATGAAGTTGGTGCTAAACGTCAAGAAGATGCTAAGAAATATATAAAAATCGGACGTCTATCTGCTATGGCATTTGCGATTTTAACACTTTCTTTTCTGTATGTTTTTAGAGAAAATGTTGCCAGTCTCTATGGCCATGATCCAGAGTTCATTCAACTAACTGCTAGTTTTATGACCTATAGCTTATTTTTCCAGTTAGCTGATACATTTGCAGCACCATTACAAGGGATTTTACGAGGCTACAAAGATACTGTCATACCTTTTTACCTTGGTCTCCTTGGATACTGGGGAGTTGCTATACCTCTTGGTTTGTTTCTAGATTATTCAACAAATCTCGATGCTTATTCATATTGGATAGGTCTTATCGTAAGTTTAGTTGTCAGCGGATTACTCTATCAGTGGCGTTTACAAGTTATTATGAAAAGATTCAAATAATTTGTTGAAAATATCCATGGAAATCAGTTTGTGAAATAGCCATTTTACATAAAGAAAAGTCTTGATTTCATTGACTTTTCTTTTTTTATATTGTGAAAAAATATCAAGCATAATCTTTGACTATAGTTAACCTATAAGTTAGAATAGAACTATAAGAAATTAAACTTAGAAAGGCAAGATTATGTCAACTTTAGATAAAAATCTTTTGCTTGAGATGTTCCGTAAGATGGAAGAAATTCGTCGTATGGACTTAAAAATCGCTCAATTAGTAAAAAAAGGAAAAGTGCCAGGTATGACGCACTTTTCTGTTGGTGAGGAAGCTGCAAACGTTGGGGCTATGTTAGCTCTAAACGAAGACGACCTCATAACATCGAACCACCGTGGTCACGGACAAGCCATTGC
>CAKPXD010000084.1 GCA_934201655.1 uncultured Streptococcus sp.
ATCATCTATCATTTCTTGCTTCTATCCAAATAAGTGAATTAAGAAATGTTACTATATAAAATAATAATTAGAAATTAGGGAAAAACATGTACAACTATCCTGTACTTATTCATTATCATCGCAAGGATGAAGCATACGAGGTATGTAACTTTAGTAAGATTCCAGAAGATTTCGCAGAACTTATCCGAGAAGAGGAATACTTTGGAACTACATTTTCATTGACTCAAGCAAGTGAAACACCTCTTGAACAATTTATTTTTAGAGTAGAAAAAGATGGGGAAACCAAAGAATATCCTATCCGATTTAATTATTATCCACTATTGACAGAAGTGTGGATTTTGGATGGGGATGATACGGTTTATTATTCTGAAAATCCAGCCATTGCAAGTCCACACTATAAAGATCAAAATCCATTTGCTTTTGACAAAGCGATAAACAGTGCTAGTTTTGATCACCACTGGGGTTACCAAGGAGAGTTGGGTTGCCGAGTTTCTGCTGAAGAAACGAACTTTAAACTTTGGTCGCCAACAGCAACAACTGTACAGGTTGTAGTTTATGAATCATCCAGCAATGATGCTCCAGTTCTCAAAACCTATGAAATGCAACGTGGTAACAGTTATTCATATAGTCACAAGGATAATACAATTGGTGTTTGGAATTTGACAGTTCCTGAAAGTCTTGCTGGTCGTGCCTATCAATATCAGATTAATTTTCCACATCATCAATCATTGACACGAGATCCATATACCATTGCGACAAGTCCAGATGGCAAACGTTCAGCGATTCTTTCAGAAAAAGAACGTCAAGTTGAAGGTTTTGAAGTTAAGAATGGAACGGAAGCAACTTGGCGATTGGAAAATTCTTGTCAAGCGGTTGTTTACGAAATGCATATTCGTGACTTGACCAAGTCTGAAACTTCTGGTGTTGCTCCAGAATTAAGAGGAACATTCTTGGGTGCTGCCCAGACTGGAACAGTCAATCACTTCGGTCAGTCTACTGCATTTGACTACATCAAGGAACTTGGTGTTAACTATGTTCAACTGCAACCAATTGCTGATCGTCACAAAGAGTATGATGCAGATGGAAATGTGACCTACAACTGGGGTTACGATCCACAAAACTACAATGCACCAGAAACCAGCATGTCTACGAATCCAAATGATCCAGGACAAGTTATCCGCGATTTGAAGACGATGATTCAAGCCTATCATGATGCTGGTATTGGTGTCATCATGGACGTTGTATACAACCATACGTTTTCAACTGTTGATGCCCCATTCCAAACAACAGTCCCAGACTATTATTACCGAATGAATCGCGATGGAAGTTATCAAAATGGTACTGGTGTAGGAAACGAGACTGCGAGTGAACATGAAATGTTTCGTAAGTACATGATTGATTCACTTCTTTATTGGGTGAACGAATTTAATGTCGATGGTTTCCGCTTTGACTTGATGGGAATCCATGATGTTAAAACGATGCAGATGATCCGTTGGGCTATGGATGAAGTTGATCCTAAAATTATCCTTTATGGAGAAGGCTGGGATATGGGAACTGGTCTTGCTCCTTATGATAAGGCTAAGAAAGACAATGCCTATCAATTACCTAATATTGGCTTTTTCAATGATGATCAACGTAATGCGGTAAAAGGTGCTGAAGTTTATGGTGATATCAAATCAGGCTTCGTAAGTGGTGCTGCCACTGAACCAATTGTTGCCAAAGCTATCCTTGGTAGTCGTGAACTGGGCTCTTATCTAAGCCCTAACCAGGTTGTCAACTATGTAGAAGCCCATGATAACTATAACTTGCATGATTTATTAGCGACACTTCATCCAACAGAAGACCAAGCAAGTATCATGAAAAAGGTAGAAACAGCAACTGCAATGAATCTACTCATGCAAGGCATCTCCTTTATGGAACTTGGTCAAGAGTTTGGACGTACCAAACTGGTTCCTACAGGTGAAAACGGTGAGTTGACTCATGATGATCGCGAACGCGCTATGAACAGTTACAATGCTCCAGACGCTGTTAACCAGGTAGACTGGAACTTAATTAATGAGCGTCAAGAAAGCATTGAATTTATTCGTCAGATTATAGGTCTTAAAACAAAGACTAGTGCCTTTTCATATCCTACATACGAGGAAGTATACCGTCACGTCTTTGTTCACACAGCTATTGAAAATAGTGGCTGGATTGTCTATGAGATTCAGGGAACTAAAGAACATTTCTTGGTTGTATTTAATGCCAAAGGTGCATCTTTCTATTATGAAAATGCTGGAAATCTAGAAATGTTGGTAACAAATAGTCGTTCAAACCAAGAAAACACTCTTGATAATGTGAGCGTTGCAGTTATGAATGTTTTAGTTTAAAAAAATAAAACTCAAGATTAATCTTGAGTTTTTTTATATATAAATTTGTCCTAATAAAAAATATGGGAATATTACTAAAAATAGTTGAAAATTTCAGAAAATTTGATAAAATTGTACTTAAGATACTTTATCCGAACAAAAAGTTTTATTCATGAAAATAATGTTAAGTTTTTAAAGTATCTGTTTTGCAAAATTAGCATTGAAAAAAATATTGTAAGTGATTTAATGCTACAAAAACTGATATCAAGGTAGAATATCAATAAATACTGAAAATATAAGAAATGTCAAGATAATTACTTGAAGATTTTCTAAAAAATATTTATGATAATTCGGAAATTGGTTGAAAGTTTTCTTAAAAGATAGTATAATAGAAATATAGAAAACGCTTACAATATAAAGGGGGATTTATGGATACATTAGAAGCTTTAAGAACTTTTACAACAGGCGAAAATTTCCATCTTCAGCACTATTTGGGCGCACATCGTGAGGAGAAAGACGGGGAATGGGGTTACACATTCCGTGTTTGGGCTCCGAATGCGCAGGCTGTTCATCTAGTCGGTGATTTCACGAATTGGGTTGAAAATCAAATCCCTATGGTTCGAAACGAATCTGGAGTTTGGGAAGTTTTTACAACTTTTGCCCAAGAAGGTCAGATTTATAAATATCATATTACACGGGCTAACGGTCATCAGCTTATGAAGATTGATCCTTTAGCTGTTCGGTATGAAGCACGTCCAGGAACAGGGGCGGTGTTAACAGAAATCCCAGAAAAGAAATGGAAGGATGGACTTTGGTTAGCTCGTAGAAAACGTTTGGGATTCTTCGAAAGACCAGTTAATATTTACGAAGCACACGCTGGTTCGTGGAAACGAAATCCAGATGGAACTCCATATAGTTTTGCTCAATTAAAAGAAGAGTTGATTCCTTACTTAGTTGAAATGAACTACACTCATATTGAGTTTATGCCTTTGATGGCTCACCCGCTAGGTTTGAGTTGGGGCTATCAACTGATGGGATATTTCGGTTTAGAACATTCTTACGGAAGACCAGAAGAGTTTCAAGACTTTGTTGAGGAGTGCCACTTAAATAATATCGGTGTTATCGTGGACTGGGTTCCAGGTCACTTTACAATCAATGATGATGCCTTAGCCTACTATGATGGAACTCCGACTTTTGAATATCAAGACCATAACAAAGCTCATAACTATGGTTGGGGGGCATTAAACTTCGACTTAGGGAAAAACGAAGTACAATCTTTCCTAATTTCTAGCATTAAATTCTGGATTGATTTTTATCATTTAGATGGTATCCGTGTTGATGCCGTAAGTAATATCCTTTATCTTGATTATGATAATGCACCTTGGACACCAAATAAAGACGGTGGAAATCTTAACTACGAAGGCTATTATTTCCTTCAGCGTTTAAATACTGTTATTAAGCTAGCTCACCCTGATGTCATGATGATTGCAGAAGAAAGCTCTTCGGCAACTAAAATAACAGGTCCGAAAGAGATGGGTGGTCTTGGATTTGACTACAAGTGGAACATGGGATGGATGAATGATATCTTACGTTTCTACGAAGAAGATCCAATTTACCGCAAGTATGATTTTAACCTTGTAACCTTCAGTTTTATGTATGTCTTTAATGAAAATTATCTCCTACCATTCTCACATGATGAGGTTGTACATGGTAAGAAGAGTATGATGCATAAGATGTGGGGGGATCGTTACAATCAATTTGCAGGCCTTAGAAATCTTTATACTTATCAAATTTGTCACCCCGGTAAGAAATTGCTATTTATGGGTAGCGAATTCGGTCAATTCTTAGAGTGGAAATCAGAAGAGCAATTAGAATGGTCAAACCTTGAAGATCCAATGAATGCCAAGATGAAATACTTCACATCTCAGTTGAATCAACTTTATAAGGACCACCGTTGTCTTTGGGAAATTGATACAAGCTATGATGGAATTGAAATTATCGATGCAGATAATAGAGATCAGAGTGTTCTTTCCTTTATTCGTAAAGGAAAGAAAGGCGAGATGCTAGTCTGTGTCTTCAATATGGCACCGGTTGAACGTCCTGATTTCACAATTGGACTGCCAGTTGCAGGTGTGTATGAAGAAATTTGGAATACAGAGTTGGAACAATGGGGAGGTGTTTGGAAAGAACACAACCAAACCGTTCAAACTCAAGAAGGGTTATGGAAGGATTATGAGCAGACATTGACCTTTACCTTGCCAGCTTTGGGGGCAAGTATCTGGAAAATCAAACGTCGCTTGAAACCCGCTAAAAAAGAATCAAATAAATCTCAAAAAGGAGTAGAAAATGAAGAATGAAATGCTAGCTTTAATCCTTGCCGGTGGGCAAGGAACTCGTCTCGGTAAACTCACTCAAAGCATTGCAAAACCTGCTGTGCAATTCGGTGGGCGCTATCGTATCATTGACTTTGCTCTTTCTAACTGTGCCAACTCTGGCATCCATAATGTTGGGGTTATTACACAGTATCAACCACTAGCTCTCAACAGCCACATTGGTAATGGTTCTAGTTGGGGTCTTGATGTAATTGATTCAGGTGTTTCTATCCTTCAACCTTACTCTGCAAGTGAAGGAAATCGTTGGTTTGAAGGTACAAGTCATGCGATTTACCAAAATATTGACTATATCGATAGCATTAATCCTGAGTATGTTTTGATTCTTTCAGGAGACCATATCTACAAGATGGACTACGATGATATGCTCCAATCACACAAGGATAACAATGCCAGCTTGACAGTAGCTGTCTTGGATGTACCACTAAAAGAAGCTAGCCGTTTCGGTATCATGAATACAGATGCTAATAATCGCATTGTTGAATTCGAAGAAAAACCTGCCCAACCAAAATCAACCAAGGCATCAATGGGGATTTATATCTTTGACTGGAAACGACTTCGCAACATGCTAGTAGCTGCTGAAAAGGCTAACCTAGATATGTCTGATTTCGGAAAGAATGTTATTCCAAATTATCTTGAGACAGGTGAAAGCGTCTATGCTTATGAATTTAATGGATACTGGAAGGATGTTGGTACAATTGAATCTCTTTGGGAAGCAAATATGGAATACATCTCTCCAGAAAATGCTCTAGATAGCCGAAATCGTCAATGGAAAATTTATTCTCGTAACCTTATCGCTCCACCAAACTACCTTGGAGAATTTGCTCAAGTAGAAGACTCTCTAGTAGTAGATGGATGTTACGTGAATGGTACTGTAAAACATTCCATTCTTTCTACAGCTGCTCAAGTTCGTAAGGGAGCAGAAGTTGTTGATTCTGTCATCATGAGTGGAGCAGTTATCGGTAGAGGTGCTAAAATTACACGTGCAATCATCGGTGAAGGTGCAATTATTGCTGATGGTGTTGAAATTGATGGTACAGAAGAAGTACAAGTAGTCGGATATAACGAAGTAGTGGGGGTAGCAACAGATGAAGATTGATAAATATTCAGCGATTTTAGGAAATACCGTTGGTTTCCATGATATGTCAACCTTGACAAGTAACCGTCCAGTGGCAAGTTTGCCATTCGGAGGAAAGTATCGTTTGATTGACTTCCCGCTCTCAAGTTTAGCAAATGCTGGTGTTCGAAGTGTCTTTGGAATCTTCCAACAAGATAACATCAGCTCTGTATTTGACCACATTCGTTCAGGACGTGAATGGGGGTTGAATACACTACTTAGTCACTACTATTTAGGTATTTACAATACACGTGTAGAAAGCAGCACAGTCGGTAAAGAGTATTATCAACAACTCTTGACTTATTTAAAACGTTCTGGATCTAACCAAACGGTTTCCTTGAACTGTGACGTTTTGGTAAATATTGATCTTGCTCAGGTTTTCCATTTGCATAATACTACCAAATCTCCTATCACTGTTGTTTATAAGAAACTACCTAAAAAGGATATTTCAGAAGTAAATGCAATCCTTGATATTGATGAAACTGACCACGTGCTCTCTCACAAACTCTTCGATAAAAAAGCTGAACAAGAATACTACAACATGTCAACGGATATCTTTGTTGTAGAT
>CAKPXD010000085.1 GCA_934201655.1 uncultured Streptococcus sp.
CCCTGTCAAACCTGCATAGACCAAAGAAAAGGGATAGGCAAGCCATTTGAACTTCTCTTGCGTCAAACCTAATCGTAAGAGTGATTTTTTAAAAGCATTCATGAAAAATCCAACTTGCATTCCTGACAAAGCAAAAAGATGAATAATCCCTAGACTGGAATAGAGTTCGTTCATTTCCTCAAAATCTGTGTCCAAGTGCCCTAATAAAAGACCTGTCATATAATTACGCATGGGGTCAGGAAAATTCCTTTTTATCCAGACAACTGCCTTTCTTCGCAAGCTGGATAGATTTTCTCCTATATCCCAGCTGGATGCTTTCTTTAATTCGACAATTTCCGATATAGTTAAGGTCTGATAAATCCCCTGTGTTTTGAGATAGTTTCGATAATCAAATCCAGCAAAATTATTTGCTCCTTGAGGAATAGCTAGCTTTCCTTTTACTACTATCTCATGCAGTTCAGATAACTCTTTAAACCTTTTCTTTTCAGCCTCTGACTGGAATTTATAATAGACCTGAAAGAGTCTGCCATCAGCCTTCCCACGAAAGGATAAACTATCTCCATTGACCTTGATAGTATCAGGCAAGATTCGTACCGTATTAACTGAATCAACAAGATGTTGACTCGCTTCTTCTTGTTGCCATTTTTGAAATATAAACCAGCTTCCAAAAAGACCACAAACAAAGAGAACCTTGACCACAGTCTTCCATGGAAATTGAAAAAAGAGGCAGAGCAGTAAAAAGACAAAGCCCAAAAGTGCTAAAAAGCTTGCTGAAAAGATAGCATAGTAGAGCCATAATAAAAGAAAACTGAGATAGATTTTTGGGATGGGAAATCGACTAATCCACTGTGACATACTCTTTTAACTTTTCTATCGTTTTTGCACCAATACCAGAAACCTTTTTTAGCTCATCAACTGACTTAAACTTACCGTTGGACTCACGATGGTCGATGATATCCTGAGCACGTTTGGCTCCCAACCCCTTGACTTGTTTCAGCTCCTCTAAACTGGCTTTATTAAGATTGACTTTCTTATTTTCTTTGGTGTTGGAAGCATTTGAATGCGCCTCTTGACTGGTAGCTTCTTCCTTAGTCGGAACATAAACTAGTGCTTCATCACTAATTCTCTGGGCAAGATTGATAGACTTACTATCTGCATTATCTGTTAATCCACCAGCTTTTTGAACAGCATCGTTGATACGACTTCCAACTGGCAAATCATAAATTCCAGGTGATTTGACCGCACCTTTTACATCAACAGTAATCAGATCTTGCTCCACCACTTCTTCATTCTGATTTTTATCTTCCTTTTCCTCCGTCGAGTCCTTTGTAACAGTTGTAACTTCTGTTTGCAAATTGCTTTCCTTAGCCGGTGTTTGAGCGACTGGCTTTAGGATGAAAAATCCACCTAAGACCATGCCCAAAATAGCACAGATAACAATGATTTTATATTCTTTGATTTTCTCAATAACTTCTTCCATAATTTCTCCTCTCTTATCTTATTCGTAAGAGAAAGAAAAAACAGCTGAAAAATCTTTTCAACTGCTTACTTATTTGCAAAATAATCTTCCTTTTTCAAGACATATCTTAAGTAGAGAAATAAGTTTTTCTTGCAATTTATAGCGGTTTTATATAAAATAAGAACATCACAAGAAATGACTGGGTTCTTCCTGTGATGATTTCGTATAAGAACCTAGATGTTAAATAAGGAGCTAATCTCTATGTTAATTGGAATTCCAAAGGAAATTAAAAATAATGAAAATCGTGTTGCTTTGACACCTGCTGGCGTACAAAGTCTTGTTGGTCGTGGTCACCGAGTCCTCATTGAAACAAATGCGGGACTTGGATCTGGTTTTGCTGATGCTGACTATGAAAAGCAAGGAGCTGAGATTGTCGCAACTGCTGCTGAAGCCTGGGCTGCAGAGTTAGTTGTTAAAGTCAAGGAACCCCTTGCTAGTGAGTACCAGTTCTTGCGTGACGATTTACTTCTCTTCACCTACTTGCACATGGCAGCAGCCCCAGAATTAGCGGATGCTATGCTTGCAGCGAAAACAACTGGTGTTGCTTATGAAACTGTACGCAATACTGAAGGTCAACTTCCTCTATTGGTTCCAATGAGTGAGGTTGCAGGTCGTATGGCTGTCCAAATCGGAGCTCACTTCTTGACGAAACAAGCTGGTGGTTCTGGAGTTCTTTTAGGTGGTGTCCCAGGTGTACCAAAAGGAAAAGTAACCATTATCGGTGGTGGTGTCGTTGGTACACACGCAGCACGTATCGCTCTTGGTTTAGGTGCTCAAGTAACTATTCTAGATATCAGTGCTAAACGTCTCTCTGAACTTGAAGATGTCTTTGGTCACCAAATCCAAACACTCATGTCTAACCCATTTAATATCGAAGCAAGTGTGCGTGAAGCAGACGTTGTTATCGGTGCAGTATTGATTCCTGGTGCCAAAGCTCCAAAATTAGTGACAGATGACATGGTTCAACAAATGCGTCCTGGTTCTGTCATCGTAGACGTTGCTGTAGACCAAGGTGGTGTTATTGCAACTGCTGACCGTGTGACAACCCATGATGAGCCTGTCTATGAGAAACACGGTGTCCTCCACTATGCAGTTGCTAACATTCCTGGAGCCGTTGCTCGTACTTCTACTATCGCCCTTACAAATGTGACCCTTCCTTATATCGAAGCCTTGGCAGGAAAAGGATTTAAGAAAGCAATCCTTGAAGACGCAGGCTTGTTTGAAGGTGTAACAACTTATCAAGGTCAACTCACAAGTCAACCAGTTGCTGAAGGTTTAGAACGTGACTTCACACCTATCAGTGAACTTGTTTAATAAGAAATTCAAAAAAATTAAGAGCAGTTTTTCAACTGCTCTTTTTCTTTATTCTGTTTCTTCATGATTTTCTTCAGCTTTGACAGGTCGAGGTTCATAGGCTCTGATAATCTGAGCAACGACTGGATGGCGAACCACATCCTTGGCTGAAAAATGAACGAAGTCAATCTGGTGAATGTTCTTAAGTTTTTCCTGGGCATCAATCAGACCTGACTTAACATTACGCGGCAGGTCAATCTGGCTAATATCGCCATTGACAATCATTTTTGAATTGAATCCAAGACGTGTCAAGAACATCTTCATCTGCATGATGGTTGTATTTTGGGCTTCATCCAAAATGACAAAGGCATCATCCAAAGTACGTCCACGCATGTAGGCCAAAGGCGCAATCTCAATAATTTCTCGCTCCATGAGACGAGTTGTTTGGTCTTTCCCTAAGATCTGATATAAAGCATCATAGACTGGTCGAAGATAAGGGTCTACTTTTTCTTTCAAATCACCAGGTAGAAATCCTAGGCTTTCTCCTGCTTCTACTGCTGGACGAGTCAGGATAATACGCTTGACTTGGCCACGTTTGAGAGCTGTAACAGCCAAGGTCACTGCGAGGAAAGTTTTTCCTGTACCTGCTGGACCAATTCCAAAGGTCACATCATGGTTCTTAACACTATCTACATAAAGTTTTTGACCTAGTGTCTTTACACGTATCGGCTTACCAGTATTGTCTTTGATAATCTCTTCTTCATAGAGGGCAACAAACTTATCGATTTCATTGTTTCTAACCATATTGATGGCTGTCACCACATCCGGAGTTCCTACTGTCATACCACGATTGACCAAGACCATCAAGGCTTGAATTACTTGCCGTGCTTCTTCACAAGAAGACTCCTCTCCCAAGACTTGTACAATCTCTGTACGAGCATGGATGATAACATCTAACTCATCCTCCATCAAGCGAAGATGGCGTTCATTGGAACCAAAAAGATGAAACAGGTCATCTGGATGACTTAACTGAATGTCTATTGAATGTTCCTTCAAATAAAGAACCTCTCTAACTCTTTAATTTCTTTTTATTATAGCAAAGGCATTTAGAAATTGCTATCCCTAACACCTATGGTATCTTTAATGTTCTAAATATTCTTGCCAGATACGATCGAAGTCTCCCATATTAAAGGAAAAACTAGCATGTTCTTCTAAAAATCGACTGACTTGATCAAAATCATCCGTGTGTTTTGGGAAAGCTGATTCCTCAAAGGCAAGATCCGCTAAAATTGCTTTGGGACTATTACTTTTAGGATTACGCTCTGTCATAAGCCAAGTATAAAATGATTTTCGCATAAGCCTCCCTAAATTAACTCAGTACCAAACTGGTCTTGTTTAATCTTTCCAGCTTTCATTAAACCACCAAGCGCTTTTTTAAATTGACCTTTAGAAATACCAAAAGTAGCCTTGATATCATCTGGTGATGATTTGTCATTTAAGGTCATGAAGCCACCATTGCTTTCCAAGTAAGTCAGAATCATTTGTGCATCATTTTCTAACATCTCAAAAGAGCGAGGTTTTAGTGACAGATTAAGTGTTCGGTCAACTTCACGGAAACCAATTACACGCGCATCTAACACTTGCCCCAAACGTGGTTCTGCATAGCGCTCACTTGGATGGATAAATCCAAGCATGTTGTTTTCTGGTAGATAGACAAAAGTTCCTGATAACTTAAGACGATAAACGATTGCTGGCCAGTTTTGATTTTGCATGTTGTTGTATGCTGGACGTGCCAAACGTTGGAAGTCTTCCTGATAAGCCAAAACTCCCCAGATACGGTCTTTCTTGTCTACTTCTAGACGAACATAAAGTTTATCGCCCTTCTTAGGCCAGAGCTCTTTCAGTTCAGGCAGGATATCAAGTGACACAACGATTTCCTTGTCAGGAAGCCCTGTATCAACAAAAACACCCAAATCCTTACGAACCTCTGTTACTGTACCCCAACCAAATTGATCCTGAGTTGCAGTCACTTCTTGAGTTGTCAAGCGAAGTTTTTGCTTCATGTCCGTGTAGGCAAAACCTTTAACAGTATCACCAACTGTATGCTGACCTTCTTCCTTAGCAAGAGCGTATGTTTGACCATCCTTTTGAACAAAGTAAAAACGGTCATTTTCATCGATGATAAGTCCAACGATAAAACTTGCAAGATTTGTATTCATGTTTCCTTCTTTCGAATAAAACTCAGCCAGCAATGCCAACTGAGTTTTTCTGTTTATTTCTTAGACTTCCAAGATTTCTTTTTCTTTATTGGCAGTCATGTCGTCGATGTGTTTAACAGCATCGTCTGTCGCTTTTTGAATATCTTTTTCAAGAGTCTTCAATTCATCTTCAGTGATTTCTTTAGCTTTTTCTTGTTTCTTAGCTTCATCCATAGCGTCACGACGGATATTACGGATCGCTACTTTAGCATTTTCACCAACTTTTTTCACTTCTTTAGCGAGGTCACGACGAGTTTCTTCTGTAAGAGCTGGGATTACCAAGCGAATAACAGAACCATCGTTAGCTGGTGTAATACCAAGATCTGAAGCGTTTAAAGCACGCTCGATATCCTTCAATGAAGATTTATCAAATGGTGTTACCAACAAGACACGCGCTTCAGGAATTGTGATAGAAGCAATTTGGTTAAGAGGTGTTTCGACACCATAGTATTCAACAGTAATACGGTCAAGCAAGCTAGCGTTAGCACGACCTGCACGGATACCACCAAATTCACGAGCAAGTGAGTGGTGAGATTGAGTCATTCTCTCTTTAGCTTTTTCTACAATTGCATTAGCCATAATTTTTTCTATTCCTTTTCTTCGATATTGTTTGAAACTGTTGTACCGATATTTTCACCAAATACAACACGTTTGATATTGCCAGGTTGGTTCATATTAAAGACGACCAAGTCAATATCGTTATCCATAGATAGAGTTGAAGCTGTTGAATCCATGATACGGAGTCCTTTATTAATAACATCACGGTGAGTCAATTCTTCAAATTTAACAGCCGTTTTATCTTTCTTAGGATCCGCATTGTAGACACCGTCTACACCATTCTTAGCCATCAAAATAGCGTCCGCTTCAATCTCAGCCGCACGAAGAGCCGCTGTTGTATCTGTAGAGAAGTAAGGTGAACCAATTCCTGCGCCAAAGATAACGATACGTCCTTTTTCAAGGTGGCGAAGGGCACGCCCACGAATATAAGGCTCTGCTACTTGTTGCATAGCAATAGCTGTTTGTACGCGAGTATCAACCCCAACTTGTTGCAATGAATCTGCCATCACAAGAGCATTCATGACTGTCCCAAGCATTCCAGTGTAATCCGCTTGAACACGATCCATACCAGCTTCTGCTGCAGGTTCTCCACGCCAAAGGTTTCCACCACCGATAACCAAGGCAATTTCAATTCCTAGCTCGTGAACTTCCTTGATTTCTTGGGCCATATTTTGGACAGTTTTGATATCGATTCCGACACCACGTTCGCCAGCAA
>CAKPXD010000086.1 GCA_934201655.1 uncultured Streptococcus sp.
GGGCCAGACAACGTTAGTCGCAAGGCGAGAAGTTCTCACTTCTGCTTTTCTCATCTTGTATATGATATCAAGTTTTTCCCTACTTGTCAAGATAAAAATAATCTTTTTTAATTTTTTTCTAATATTTGAATTTAATTTTAACTATTGGTTACGAGAATAGTATATCTCATGTGGTTTTACATGATTCCCTAGTAACTCAGAGACTGTAACAAAGCTATACCCTTGTCCCTGCAAATATTCAATAACCTTTGGTAGTGAATTTACTGACGTCTGGTGAATATCATGCATCAATATAATAGAACCATCAGTCGTCTGACGTTGAATTTCTGTTAGAATGGCTGCTTCGTTTTTACTCTTCCAGTCTAAGCTATCGACATCCCACATGATAAAACTCAAATCAAGGCTATTACGAATATCATCCGAAATAGCACCATATGGCGGACGCATCAATTTTGTACTCTTCCCGAGCACACTAGTGATTGCTGATTCTGTATCCGTAATTTGTTTCTTAGCATCTTCTAATGAGAGTTGTGTTAAAACTGGATGGTTCCAACTATGATTTCCTACTTCATGTCCCTCAGCCTGCATACGTTTGAGGATAGCTTCATTCCCACTGATATTTTGACCCATTACAAAGAAGGTTGCTTTGATTTTGTACTTAGCTAAGATATCTAAGGCTTGTGGAGTTGTTGTTGCATTTGGACCATCATCAAAGGTTAAGGCTACAACTTTTTTATGTTTTTCTGCTTGAACTTTTTTATAAAGTTCAGCATCTTTTTCTGTTAGATAGGATGTTTGAATATAATCAAAGAAATCTGAAATAGGCATTGCTATTTCTTCTACATTAGTCATTGCTTTGACTGGATATAGAACCAATTGACTATCTTTGTAAGCAAACTTCCAGCTTGACAATTCTGCAGCTGAGAAATCAGCTAAAATTTGGTCAACAACTGATTGATCTACTTTTTTATCTTGGAGAGTTGACTTAACTCCCTCAAGGATTTTTTCTTTGGCTGTGGATGGGTCTGTAAAGAATTGATCAAAGGTAAAGATAGAGCCGTCCTCTTTCAGATACAGCTGGTCTAAAGTTGTATTTTCTAATTCAACGACATTAGAATTTGCCAAGTCATAGGCCTGTTTTTTAATCAAACGATTTTCAACCCCAGTTAAAGAGGAATCCCCTTTTTCTGAGTAATAAAAGATCAACTGTTCTTTACCCTCTACTTTTTCAGTGATGTCTTTTACGATGATATCTTTGACAGGGGAAATAAGGCTTTCTCCAACTAGTGGATAATAGGTGATAATTTCAGATTTCTCTTTGCGGAAATGCTCTTTTTGACTTCCTTGGGAGTAGGCGCCATCTTTTTCCTTCTTAAGGTTCTCAATCTTCTGTTCAAAGGCTTGTTTATTCAGCACTTTATAGGCAATCACACTACCGAGTGCTAGCATTGTGAAAAACAAAAGCAAGACAAGAATGCCAAGTTTTTTATTGTTTTTCTTCTTTACTTTATTCTGGGGTAATCTCTTTTTTGTCATAGTCTTATCATATCAAATATGAACTATAATTTCAATGAAAACATGGCATAAAAATATTTAAAATAGGTAAAGAAAAGTAAAAGAACCCTAGAAAAATCTAGGATTCTTTTATAAATTAGAAACGAATACTTTCTCTTGTTTTTTCATAAGAAGTAACGAAGCGATTGGTAACACCAGGCTCAGCAACTTCTAATGCTTGAGAGATTTTTTCGAAAGATGCTTGATAATCAAATGTTGTTTCAAAGATATTCAAAGCTTCTTGGAAAGCTTGTTGAATACGATCATCAAATGATCTGTAACGGTTCGAATATTGAAGCAATTGTTCTGTCAATGTTGCATTTTGAACGATACTGTATGTTTCTTCTTCTAACATATTCATATCATTTGTCGCAATCTCAAGGATACGATTCACAGATTCGATATTCACTTGCGCTTGATCCAGCTCAGCCATCAAGTCTTCTGTACTGTGGCTTGCATCAAAGAAGAGCTTCAAGAATTTTTGTGGAATTCCTGGAAGATTTCTCTTCTCCATGTAGCGTTTAATCGTATGCAGACGGTTGACATATACATTTGCTTTTTGACGAGCATTGATGTCATCTTTTTCAATTTTAACGAGACGTTCACTAACACCGATTTGGTCATCTTCAATATCTTTTAATGTAGATTGGAGATTTTCTAAACGTTCTTGTAAGACAGAATATGCTTCTGAAACTTCTGACTCTGCATGAGTCATTTCTTCAATAGTAGCATTCAAGGCTGAGATATCAGCTTGAAGACGACGAACTCGATTCACATCGCTTTCTGAAATCAAATAGGTTTTCCCAAGACGTTCGATATCTTTAACTAGTACCTGATTGTTTTCTTTCAAGTGTTTAAGATAGGTAGGAAGGGTAGTTACCAATTTCTCAAAAGCTTTATGGGCTGCAATTTCACGAGTGAAAATATCATAAAGTGCATTGATTTCTTCTTGGATTTGAGTGTTTTCATACTCTGCATTATCCAACTCCAATGTACGGATATTTTCGTGATTATTCTTCAAGGCTTCATAAAGAAGTTGAAGACGAGATTCGATATCAGTTTCTACAAAATGGTAGTTTTCATCTAAAAGCTTGCGATAACCTGCTTCTAAATCTTCAAGTTGTTCTGGCAATTCAGTAGTAAGCTTAGTGACAATCGCTGGAATTCTTTCAACGATATGTGTCAAAGCTAAAATATGATTTTCAGCGTTATCTAAAATGCCAGCCGCTTCAACCGGATCTCCCGATGAATTCAAGGTTACAAATTGAGAAAACTCAGATTGGATGTTCTCCAATTGTTTTTCAATTTCTGGAAGAGCTTGACCATATTTTTCAGGATCTTCAGCTACAGTGTTTTGTAGTTTCTCAAATAAATCTAGGGCATGCAGAACACGTCCACTATTTTTTGACTCTTGTTTTTCCAACTCAGACAAGGCATTACGAATTGCTGCAATATCTTCTTCAACAAGTTGGATTTGACTTTCAATTTGATCAATCTGGTGCTTAGCTTTCAAGAAACGGAATGAGTTATTGTATCCTTCAGCTTCAAAGAGGTTATTCTCGATATCTGCAAAAGAGTTAAGAGACAAATCTACCCATTTTTGGTTCCATTCTCTAAAAGCAACCTGACTTTGACCAATCAGATGCATGTTTTTTACAACCTCTACCTCATCATTAACAGGAAGGTTATATAGTTCTTCTTTTTTTTCTTCTAAAGCTATAAGTCTACTCTCATTTCGTTTACGTAGCAAAATTGCTACTGCAAAAGCAATAAGAAGCAGGACTGCAATTCCAATCAAAGTAATAATCAACTGATTATTTGACATATCAAACTCCTTTATACATGACACAATTGTAATGATTATATCATATTTTTCAAACCTTGGGAACTATTTCCCAATATTTTTATACGTCAAGAGTACTGTAAACAGCGTTTTCTTCGATAAATTCTCGACGTGGTTCTACTCGATCACCCATGAGCATATCAAAAATCTTATCTGCTTCTGCAGCGTCATCTACTGATACACGAGCCATGAGACGATGTTCAGGATTCATCGTAGTTTCCCAAAGTTGGTGGTCATCCATCTCTCCAAGACCTTTATAACGTTGAATGGTTGGTTTTGAACGACCTTCGCTGTAGCGAGCCAGGGCTTCTTGTAGGCGGATTTCTTGGTCTGCGCCAGGTTGAATATATTCTTTAATCTCACTACCAACTTTGACACCATAAATTGGTGGTTGAGCAATATAAACATAACCAGCCTCTAGAACGGGTTTCATATAACGATAAATCAGAGTTAACAAGAGAGTACGAATATGTGCTCCATCGACATCAGCATCTGTCATGATAACCAGTTTTTGATAGCGAGCTTTGCTAACATCGAACTCAGCGCCAAATCCTGTTCCCATAGCTGTGAAAAGACTGCGAATCTCCTCATTAGCAAGGATTTTATCCATAGTTGCCTTTTCAACATTAAGGATTTTACCACGAATTGGTAAGATGGCTTGGAACTCACGATTACGTCCTGATTTTGCAGAACCTCCTGCAGAGTCTCCTTCGACGATGAAAAGTTCAGTTTCAGCTGGATTGTTTGATGAACAGTCCGCTAATTTTCCTGGAAGATTTGAAATTTCTAAACCAGATTTTTTGCGTGTAACTTCACGCGCACGCTTGGCAGCAACACGCGCTTTGGCAGCCAAAATCCCTTTTTCAACGATGCGCTTAGCAATCTGTGGATTTTCCAAAAGGAAGTCAGAAAATGCATCGCTGAAGAGGCGATTGGTAATCTTCACAACTTCACTATTTCCAAGTTTGGTCTTAGTTTGTCCTTCAAACTGAGGGTTTGGATGCTTCACAGAGATAACGGCTGTCAATCCTTCACGGACATCCTCACCTGTTAGGTTATCTTCGTTATCTTTTAGAAGTTTGTTTTTACGAGCATAGTCATTAATAACACGAGTTAGGGCTGTACGGAAACCTTGCTCATGTGTTCCACCTTCATGGGTATGAATATTGTTAGCGAAACTCATGACATTTTCATGGTAACCCGTTGTGTACTGCATCGCAACTTCCACTGTAATATCATCCATTTCACCATCTGTGTAGATTGGTGTATCAAAGATAACATCTTTGTTTTCGTTGATGTACTCAACGTAGCTCGCAATCCCGCCTTCGTAGTGATAATGCTTGGTTTGTTCAAGTCCTTCACGTTTGTCAGTAATAGAAATTTGAAGACCCCGGTTCAAAAAGGCTAACTCTTGAATCCGTTTATTTAATTTATCAAAATCAAATGTCGTTGTCTCAGTAAAAATTTCTGGGTCTGGAGTAAAGTGAACGATTGTTCCTGTTTTATCCGTATCCCCGATCACCTCAAGGTCTGCAACAACATGTCCACGACGGTATTCTTGGTAGTGAATCTTTCCATTTTTATGAACGCGAACATCCAACTGAGTAGAAAGAGCATTTACAACTGATGACCCTACACCATGGAGTCCACCAGATACCTTGTATCCGCCACCGCCGAATTTACCTCCGGCGTGAAGAACAGTAAAGACTGTTTCAACGGCAGGACGTCCTGTTTTCTCTTGGATATCAACAGGAATTCCACGACCATCATCGACAACTGTAATGGAATCATCCGGTTCAATAAAGACCTCGATATGACTAGCGAATCCTGCCAAGGCCTCATCGATAGAATTATCTACGATTTCCCATACTAGGTGGTGAAGACCTTCTTTGGCAGTTGAACCAATATACATCCCTGGACGCATACGAACAGCTTCCAGACCTTCCAAAACTTGAATTTGACTGGCATCATAATCTTGTGCCTGTTGGTTTTTAATATCTTCTGTCATTTTTCCCCTTTTTCTTACATGTCTATTGCTTGTTTTAAGGACACAACATCCTCAAAGAGATAGGCATCTAAGCCTGCAGCATGTCCTGCTTCTACATCAATGGCACGGTCACCAATGACTAGACCTGACCTTATATGATACTTATCACGTAAATAAATCATCGATTCAGGATCAGGCTTACGTTTAAAACCTGAACTAGCCGTCACTACTTCTGTAAAGTAAGGAGCTATCTCAGTTTTCGCTAGAATCTCCAATAACTGATCGTTTCGATGAGAAACCAAGAAATTACGGCCACCTTGGTCCGAAATATTTTCTAAAAGAGTAGGAATCCCATCAAACAAAACTGGATGTTCAAGCTCTCGGGCTTCATTTTCCTTATATTTTTCAAGAAATTTTTCAATACCTGGAGCATACTTTTCGATAGCAAAGGCAGTCGAAACCTTCAAAGCTTCGTAAACACTATCGTGTTCCTGCTCAATCCCGAACTCTGCTAATGTTTCTACAAAAGCTGCTGTAGAAGTTTCATAATTATCAAGCAGGGTTCCACCTAAATCCCAGATGTAATCGTGATATTTCATACCCTTCATTATACCATTTTTTATAAAAAAAAGCGATGTTTACCTTGGTTTTTGCCATTAAAAAAGAGAAGAATCTTCTCCATCAAGAAAGATTCTCCTCAGTTTGTTCATTATTTTTCAAATAGGTCTGTGTAGAGCATGCCATTTCTTAGAGACTCAGCATCTCCGCCCAGTGTTTCAACTAAGTGGTAAGCAAAGGCTAAAGCTGTTGCTGGTCCACGGC
>CAKPXD010000087.1 GCA_934201655.1 uncultured Streptococcus sp.
TGATCAAAGTGTTGAGGTACCATGTGCCGTACAAGGTTTCTGTAAAGAGCCCTTTGAAGTTATCAAGACTGAAATTGACATTGCTGTCGAGTTTGAAAGCCACAACGTTACCGGCCTTAAAGGCTGACATAATCGTGATTAAAAGAGGATAGATAATAACGATTGAAAGTCCAATTAAGTAAAGATAAGTAAGGGTTTGAGACAGTCTACGTTTGATTTTGATTGAGTTATTCATCTTAGACGTCCTCCATATCAAATGCGTGTAGTTTCTTGAATGCAATCATAGAAATAGAGATGACAATGATTGAAATAATCAAGGTAACTGCAGCTGCCATAGAGTATTGAGGAGCTGTACCAGTTGTCAAACGGTAGATCCATGAGATCAAGATATCGGTTGAACCAGCTCCACCACCGACACTACCAGGACCACCACCATTGAAGAGGTACATAATAGAGAAGTTGTTGAAGTTGAAGGTGTATTGGCTAATCAAAGTAGGCGCCGCAACAGCCAAAATCATTGGGAAAGTGATGCTACGGAATTTTTGCCAAGCGTTTGCACCGTCGATATAAGCTGCTTCATACAAGTCGTTTGGAATAGACTGTAGGATACCGAGAGTTAGGACATAGATATAAGGGAATCCAAGCCAACCTTGCATCATAATCAAGGCAATCTTAGTCCAAGTAGGGTCTGTTTTCCAAGGGATAAGTGCTCCATCAAGGAATGGAAGGAACTTAGCAAAGATTGGGATAACTTGGGTATTAATAGCACCAACACTATCGTTGAACATGTTTGAGAATGTCAAGATAGTGATAAAGGCTGGAACCGCCCAAGGTAGAAGGAAGATAACACCAAAGATACGTTTACCCTTGATGAATGGTTGGTTAGCGATAATAGCTGTAAAGATCCCGAGTACGATTTGCAAAGTAGATGCAGATAAAGCCCAGATAATAGTCCAAGAAAGGACAGAACCGAAGGCTGAACGGAAGGTACTCAAGCTCCAGATATTTGTAAAGTTAGTCAATCCAACCCAATCCAATAATTTATTTGGTGGTAAGTGTTGGAAATCGTAGTTAGTAAAGGCAATCATCAAGGTTACAATAACCGGGAAGATGATGGCAAATGTCATGGCAACGTAAGATGGAATGATAAGCAAGTAAGGGAATCCATTTTCATAGATACCTTTAATCATATCCTTAAGTGTCGATGGGACAGGGATGCCATTATTGATACGTTTTGCAATAGTGTGAGCGTCTTTAATATTGAGAATATAAAAGGCTAGATAAACAATTACAAAAATAGAGTGGAATGCACCACGAATCAACATGAAGAGAGAGTTGTCACGGCCAGGTTTTTCACCAAGCGTGATTAAGTTGCTCAATTCAGGTGCTGCAAGTACTATAAAATAGAGGACAAAAGCCACTGTTACAGCAAGGAAGATAAAACCTTTAGCTTTTTGTTTGTTGTAGATTTGTCCCAACCCAGGAATCAATGAAAGCAAGGCTGCTTTTTTTGGTTGTTGTTCCATGAGTGCTCCTTTCATAAGATACGAGCATTGAGCTCGATGCTAATCAGTAATACTACTGAAAACATTGTCAATGTATCTAAAAATCAAGGGAGATGTTTAAATTATCTCCCTTGAATCAATCAATTAGTTACCAAATTTTTGTTGGATTGTTTCTTTGATCAATGTTACAGCATCATTAGCAGCTGTTTTAGCATCTTTCTTACCGCTTACAGCGTCAAAGAGCATTGTTTTAGCTGGGTCCCAAACTGTTGACATTTGAGAGATGTTTGGCATTGGTTGTGCGTTCTTGAACTGCTCGATAACAGCTGTAGTCAACTCATCTTTTTTACCTTCAGCGTAAGCACGAGCTTCAGTGTTAGCTGGGATTTCGTTAGTTGCATCGTAGAATGCTTTTTGTTGGTCAGTTGAAACAAGGAAGTCTACAAATTTTTGAGCGCCTTCAAGGTTCTTAGTGCTTGATGGGATGATCCAAGCTTTACCACCACCAAAGGCTGCGTAGTTTTTGCCGTTTGGAAGAGTTGGGATAGTTGCAACACCGTAGTTTACTTTAGCATCTTTGAATGCTTGAGCTTTCCAAGGACCATCGATGATAGCAGCTGTTTTACCTTCTTGGAATTGAGTTTGGATCAAGTTTCCAGCACCTTCAGTATCTTGCATACCTTTAGGCCATTTTTCGTACCAAGTTTTAGCGTATTCGATTCCTGCGATAGCACCATCGTTAGCAAGACCGATATCTTTAGGATCTTTACCATTTTGACCGAATACATAACCACCGTTACCAGCAAGGAGTCCGTATGCGTAGTAGAAGTTTGTCCAGTCAGCTAGGAAGGCAGTAGTTTTGCCATCTTCACCAGCGAAAGCGTATTTGCTATCTTTAGCAAGGTTTTCTAAGTCAGCAAATGTTTTTGGAGCTTCTTTGAGCAAGTCTTTGTTATAGTACATAACAAGTGACTCGATAACGGCTGGAGCGCCGTAAACTTTACCGTCAGCAGCTGTTACAAGAGATTTAGTAGTATCATCTGTTTTAGCACCGTCGCTTAGTTTAACTTCTGAAAGTTGTCCATCAGTACCAAGGCTACCTACACGGTCGTATGGTGCCATCATAACGTCAGCAGCTTGACCTGATTGGTTGTCAAGTGAAAGTTTGTCAAGTCCGCCAAGTTGGTCACCAGATTTGATGTTAACTTTTGTACCTGATTCTTTTTCATAAGCAGCAGCAACTTTCTCAGCGTAAGCTTTATATTGGTCTTCAACGTAGAAAGTGATTTCTTGGCTTCCTGATGCAGAAGAATCAGCTGCTTTATCAGCAGTTTTGCTTCCGCAAGCTACCAAAAGCAAGCTAGCAAGAGTAGCAGTACCAAGTACAGCAGCGCTCTTCATGAATTTAGTTGACATAGTGTATTCCTCCTAAAGAATAACAAATTTTAATTTCGAGGAAACGCAAACGTTTTCCCTTATGACCCTAGTATAACACAAACGGAAAACGGTTGCAAGCGTTTTTTTGAAAAATTTTTAAAAAGCTTGTGACTGGCTAATTCCTAAAATTGTTTATATAATAGAAGAGAAATAGGAAATCGTGTAAATTTCAATTCAAAAATAATTGAAGGGAAACGATTGCATAAATAGAAGACGAAACAAAGGGAGGGGGAAATTTAAAATATAGGGAATTTCCGATTTCGGAAATAAAAAGTAGAGAAAAAGTTTTTTTTACAAACGCTTGCATTTATTTTAGAAATGGGGTATACTTGACTTAGCGCAAACGTTTGCGCAAAAATTGAAATAATTAACAATATAAACACTTGAGGTGCTAATATGAAAAAACGTCAAAGCGGTGTGTTGATGCACATCTCATCACTTCCAGGAGCATACGGAATCGGATCATTTGGTCAAAGCGCCTATGATTTCGTTGACTTCTTGGTTCGTACAAAGCAACGTTACTGGCAAATCCTTCCTTTGGGAACAACTAGCTACGGAGATTCTCCTTACCAATCATTCTCGGCCTTTGCTGGAAACACTCACTTTATCGATCTCGATATTTTGGTAGAGCAAGGCTTGTTGGAAGCAAGCGATCTCGAAGGTGTTGACTTTGGTAGCAACCCAACAGAAGTAGACTACGCTAAAATCTACTATGCACGTCGTCCACTTCTAGAGAAAGCTGTTAAACGTTTCCTTGAAGCTGGAGATGTCAAAGACTTCGAAAAATTTGCTCAAGAAAATCAATCATGGCTTGAACTATTTGCAGAGTATATGGCTATCAAAGAGCATTTTGATAATCTTGCTTGGACAGAATGGCCAGATGCAGATGCTCGTGCTCGTAAAGCTTTAACTCTTGAAAGCTACCGTGAGAAATTAGCTGACAAGCTTGTTTACCACCGCGTAACCCAATACCTTTTCTTCCAACAATGGTTGAAATTGAAAGCATACGCTAACGAAAACCACATCGAGATTGTCGGAGATATGCCGATCTATGTAGCGGAAGATTCAAGCGATATGTGGGCAAATCCACACCTCTTTAAAACAGATGAAAATGGAAAAGCGACTTGTATCGCAGGTTGCCCACCAGATGAATTCTCTGCTACTGGTCAGCTCTGGGGTAACCCAATCTATGACTGGGAAGCTATGGACAAAGATGGCTATAAATGGTGGATTGAACGCTTGCGTGAAAGCTTTAAAATCTACGATATCGTTCGTATCGACCACTTCCGTGGATTTGAGTCTTACTGGGAAATTCCTGCTGGTTCTGAAACAGCAGCACCTGGTAAATGGGTGAAAGGACCTGACTACAAACTCTTTGCAGCGGTTAAAGAGGAACTTGGTGACTTGAACATCATCGCAGAAGACCTTGGATTCATGACTGACGAAGTTATTGAACTACGTGAACGCACTGGCTTCCCAGGAATGAAGATTCTTCAATTTGCCTTCAACCCAGAAGACGAAAGTATCGACAGCCCACACTTGGCACCAGCCAACTCAGTTATGTACACAGGAACACACGATAACAACACTGTTCTTGGTTGGTATCGTAATGAAATCGACGATCCAACTCGTGAGTACATGGCACGTTATACAAACCGCAAGGAATATGAAACAGTAGTACATGCTATGCTTCGTACAGCCTTCTCATCAGTAAGCTTTATGACTATCGCTACTATGCAAGATTTGCTAGAGTTGGATGGTTCAGCTCGTATGAACTTCCCATCTACTCTTGGTGGAAACTGGTCATGGCGTATGACAGAGGATCAATTGACTCCTGCTGTCGAAGAAACTTTGCTTGACTTGACTACAATTTATCGCCGAATCAATGAAAATTTGGTAGAATTAAAGAAATAAGACATTATCAGGAGACACAAAAAATGTTACCATTAAAAGAATTTGTACAAAATCGTTACAATAAATCTATCGCAGAATGTAGTAACGAAGAGCTTTACCTTGCTCTTCTTAACTACAGCAAACTTGCAAGTAGCCAAAAACCAGTGAACACTGGTAAGAAAAAAGTTTACTATATCTCAGCTGAGTTCTTGATCGGTAAACTCTTGTCAAACAACTTGATTAACCTTGGTCTTTATGACGAAGTTAAAAAAGAACTTGCTGATGCAGGTAAAGAGTTGATCGAAATCGAAGAAGTAGAATTGGAACCATCACTTGGTAACGGTGGTTTGGGACGTTTGGCAGCCTGCTTTATCGACTCAATCGCTACACTTGGATTGAACGGTGACGGTGTTGGTTTGAACTACCACTTTGGTCTTTTCCAACAAGTGCTTAAAAACAACCAACAAGAAACAATTCCTAACGCTTGGTTGACTGACCAAAACTGGTTGGTTCGCTCAAGCCGTAGCTACCAAGTACCATTTGCACACTTCACATTGACTTCAACACTTTATGATATCGACGTACCTGGTTACAAGATCGATACCAAGAACCGTTTGCGTTTGTTTGACTTGGATTCAGTTGATTCTTCTATTATCGAAGAGGGAATCGAATTTGACAAGACAGATATCGCTCACAACTTGACTCTTTTCCTTTACCCAGACGATAGCGACAAACAAGGTGAATTGCTCCGTATCTTCCAACAATACTTCATGGTTTCAAACGGTGCTCAATTGATTATCGATGAAGCAATCGAAAAAGGAAGCAACTTGCATGACCTTGCTGACTACGCAGTTGTACAAATCAACGATACTCACCCATCAATGGTGATTCCTGAATTGATCCGTCTTTTGACTGAACGTGGTATCGAACTTGATGAAGCAATCTCCATCGTTCGTAGCATGACTGCTTACACAAACCACACAATCCTTGCTGAAGCCCTTGAAAAATGGCCACTTGAATTCTTGCAAGAAGTGGTTCCTCACTTGGTACCAATCATCAAAGAATTGGACCGCCGTGTTCGTGCTGAATACAAAGATCCAGCTGTTCAAATCATTGATGAACACGATCGTGTCCACATGGCCCACATGGATATCCACTATGGATACAGCGTAAATGGGGTTGCCGCTCTTCACACTGAGATTTTGAAGAATTCTGAGT
>CAKPXD010000088.1 GCA_934201655.1 uncultured Streptococcus sp.
TCTTTCCAGTCTCCAAAAAGAACATTTCCAAGCTTGGTAACAGAAGCAGGGATAGCTCCAGCCAGTTGCCCCTCAAAGGTTACTTTTACACTTGTCTTTTTCTCAGCATTTGCGATAAATTGGATAATTTCTTGTGCATTCATTTTTGTAGCAGTCATAGATGTCTCCTCACTCTTTGTAATGCTTACTATTCTACCAAAAAAGGCTTCAAAATTGAAGCCTTAAGTGTTAAAAGAAGATTCTTTCAGTTTGTCTTTTGATTCTTCGATGGATAAGAAGATCATGGGAATAATAATCAAAATCATAGCTAATAGCAAGTAGCCATCCAAGACCAGACCTAGAAATAGAACGCTTAGAATAGCAGAGGATAGAGGTTCGCTAGCACTGACGACCGATACCACCAATGGAGATACCAACGAGACAGCCTTCATGGATAGGAAAAAGGCAAAAGCTGTTCCCAAAAAGGCAATGGTCAAACAAATCAAGATACTCACCCAATCAAGCTGAAAACTAATTCTATAAACAGGATAGAGAAAATTACTAAAGAGTCCAGCCAGCATCATTCCCCAACCAACAGTAGGAACAAAGCCGTATTTTCGAGCAAATGGTTGGGGCAAAATGACATTAAACATGACGCCCAGGGCACTGAGAAGTCCAGTTAGTAAGGCGATAGGAGTGATGGATAACTTAGAAAGATCGCCTTTGGTAGCCATCAAAAATACCCCAAACATTGCAGTTAAAACATAGAAGATTGCTTTTTTAGAAGCTTTTTTCTTGTAGATGATACGGTTGTAGATAAGAATGAAGACAGGACTGATAAATTGTAGGATGGTTGCCGTTGTCGCATTAGAGTATTCTACACAAAGATAGAAGAAATACTGAACAGAGAAGATTCCTAAGATGGCATAAGCCAGAAAAGGCAGATAGTTTTTGCGCTTTCTCCAGATATCGAATAGCTGTGAACGGAACTTAAAGCTAGAGAAGATAAGTACGAAACCACCTGCAAGGCTTAGTCGCATGGAAGTAATCCAGCCGGATGATACTTGATAATGCGTAAAGAAGAATTCTCCTAAAATGCCACAAATACCCCATATTAACCCAGATAGGAGGGAGTATATGGTCCCCTTAAAAATATTCTTTTGATACTGATTCATATAGAAAGGTTAGCGTTGTAGTCTATTTGACGAAGAGTCGTTACTTCCGTTGGTAATATTATTGTTATTATTACCGTTATTACTGTTGCTATTGCTATTATTATTGTTGTTATTATTTCGATTATTGCTATTATTATTTCGATTATTGTTGCTGTTGTTGTTTGAATTATTATTGTTGGAATTAGAAGATTTTGGTAAGCTTCCCAAAATAGTATTCCAAGCATTTTGGTAATCAGAGTCACTTCCACCAATAGCAAATCTGTAGGTAGTAGTCGGAGCACCAGTTTGGTTTGCCCAGTAACTTGTTACCATTTCTCCAGTTACTTCAATTTCTCTACCGTTAATAGTAACCTTACCTGGTTTCTGACCAGTCGATCTAAGGACTTGAGAAGAAGTGACACTTGAGTCTAGGCTAAAGCGTTCAGAACCCCAAACAGAAGGAGAAGCTTGCTGAATAGCATTTACCAGATAAGCCATATATTTAGCATTGCGGTAGTGACCAGCTCCCTTTCCAAGAGGTCTATTGTCATCGTGACCAAGCCAACCGCCAAGTGTCAATCTTGGAGTTGAAAGCATAAGCCACATATCACCATCTTCATTGGTTGTACCCGTTTTACCAATCCAGTCAGCGCCTGCTAAACTTGGATTGATAGCAGCAAGGTCGCTCTGGAAGCTTGAAGTGACTCGTGACGAAATAACATCTCTCAACAAGCTCTGCATAATGGTTGCAGTCGCTTTAGAGTATACCTGAACAGGTTCGTCTTTGTGCTCATAGATAACCTCACCACTAGTTTTTTCGATTTTCGAAATCATGAATTTTTTATGATAAACACCGTTGTTGGCTAAGGTTTGGTATCCGTTTGTATGTTGAGCTACAGTAACATCGATTCCTCCACCCATAGGCAAACTTTCAATGTCGTATTCCGGGATTTCATAGCCCATTTTTTCCATGTAAGAGCGAACATCAACACCCTTTTCACGGAGTGTGCGGTAAGTCCAGTAGGCTGGGATGTTCCATGAATAATTGAGGGCTTCTTTCAAGCTCATCATGCCTGTACCAGGGCTATTGACATACATGATTGGATTTCCGTTTGAGAAGTTGGTTGGATAGTTAGATAGGACACTTGCACTTCCCATCAAACCTTGGTCAATGGCAATACTGTAAGCTAGGATTGGTTTAGTAGTTGAAGCAGGAGAACGTTTGGTATTAAAAGCGTGGTTGTTTTGGTTACTTTGGTAATCACGGCCACCAACAAAACCTAAGATAGCTCCCGTTTGATTATCCATCAAAACATTTCCGACTTCAGGTTGACCGGTATTATCGTCGACAAGATAGCCATAGTTGGCTACTGCATCTTGCATGGCAGTATGGATAGCTTTGTCGATTGTAGTTGTGATACGGTAACCACCATTTTGAATTTCTTTTTCAGCTAATTCACGATAGGATTTTTGGATGGACTCGTTCTTGAGTTCTTGGGCAGAGACGTTGTCTTTTTGTACCAAGTAGTCATACATGAGATTAGTTGCTTCATCGAGAGCAGTAAAGTAGAGATAGCCCCTAGAAGTTACGTTTACACTTTCAGCTGGTAAGAAATCTTGTTTGATGTCGTATGCTTTATAGGTTTCGTAGTCTTCTTGACTGAGGACTCCAGTTCTGTACATATTGTAAAGAACATCTTGAGAGCGTTTGATACCAAGTGCCATATCTTCTTCACTCTTCATTTCTCCCGTAGATTCATAAGGTGAGTAAGAGATAGGACTTTGTGGCAAGCCTGCTATGAAGGCTGCTTGAGGTATCGTTAGCTGATAGGCATCAACACCGAAAATACCCTTGGCTGCTTGTTGAGCTCCTGCGATATTTTGCCCTTTATTGTTACGACCAAATGGAGCGACATTGAGATAGGTTGTCAAGATTTCGTCCTTGCTCATTGCTCTCTCTAAGGCCAAGGCATCCACGATTTCAGTAGCTTTACGAGCTAGTGTAGGAGCATCACCAACCACTTGTTGCTTGATGAGCTGCTGTGTTAGTGTAGAGCCTCCACTAGAAGAACCAAGTCCGATAAAGTTTCCTAGGCTGGCACGAATAACCGCTTTAGGAACAACTCCATTATGTTCGTTGAAATGTTCATCTTCAGTCGCAATGATAGCCTGCTTGAGATTGTCTGAAATAGCATCCGATGCGACAGATGTCCGAAGGAGGTCGCTTTCAATAGCACCAATCATGGATCCATCAGCATAGCGAATCTCAGAAATGGATGGGATATCGTTCACTTGTTTGACTAGATCTTCCGTCTGAGGAACGGTCACCTTGTCAAATAGAGAAACAGCGTAACCAAAAACAACTCCAGTACCTAAAAGTCCGCCAAGAAAGGCGATGATAAATAGGGTATTAAAGGTTGCCTTGATTCCTAGTAAGATATTGGCAAAGATAGTCCAAATATTCGTTTTGGTTTGCTTTTTCTTTTTAGAGTTTTTAGGACCTTTTTTTCCTAGATGTATATTTTTTAGTTTTATTTTAAGGGACTCCAGTAAGGCCAGTCCTTTTTCTTTCATAGATAATAATTTATTCTTCATTTCTTTCCTCACTCCTTATTATTATACCATAAAAGCAATGATTGCAAGAAATTAGGCTTGGACTAGCTTTGGAGGTGTTTAGGCAACAAAAAAACCAGGTATTTTCAACCTGGTTTATGAGCTTATTTTTCTCCTGAGAGTTCTTTCCCAAGGTTAATCAAATAAGTTTTCAAGTCATCTTTGACTTGAGGATGTCTAAGTGCGTAGTCGATTGAAGTTTTCATAAAGCCAAACTTGTCTCCAACATCATAACGAGCCCCCTTGAATTCACGAGCAAATACTCGTTGAGTTTTGTTGAGGGTATCAATAGCGTCTGTGAGCTGGATTTCATTTCCGGCACCAGGTTTTTGATTTTCAAGAATACCGAAAATCTCTGGTGTGAGGAGGTAACGACCGATAATGGCTAAATCACTTGGTGCGTCCTCAGGTGCTGGTTTTTCAACGAAGGTTTCAACGCTATAAAGTCCATCTTTTCCTTCACCTTGAGGTGCGATAACACCATAGGCAGAAACTTCTTCGTGTGGTACAGGCATTACGGCGATAGTAGAAGCGTGAGTCTCTTCGTAATCATTCATAAGTTGCTTAGTCAATGGGACAGCATTGTCATCAGTGATATCCATGAGGTCATCTCCCAGCATCACCACAAAAGGTTCATTCCCAACGAATGCTTTGGCTTGTAAAACGGCATCTCCGAGGCCACGTGGGTGTGTCTGACGGATGAAGTGAAGGCGCATGCCAGTCGTTTCATCAACTAATTTTAAGAGATCTGTTTTTCCTTTTTCCTTAAGGTTATATTCTAGTTCAAAGTTTGAGTCAAAGTGGTCTTCGATAGAACGTTTTGACTTCCCTGTTACAACAAGAATGTCCTCAATCCCAGATTTGAGAGCTTCTTCAACGATAAACTGGATGGTTGGTTTATCCACGATTGGCAACATTTCTTTGGCCAAGGCTTTGGTTGCCGGGAGGAAACGAGTTCCAAGCCCCGCGGCAGGGATAACAGCTTTTCTAACTTTTTGCTTCATGAGCTTCCTTTCTAACGGTGATTATGACCACTCGTTTTCTGCCTTGAACTCGTTACTCATGAGTTCAGAAACAGCATCTTTAATATTAACATTTTCATAAATAACTAGGTAAATAGCCTGGGTAATAGGCATATAGACTCCAAGCTCTTGCGCCAATTCGTAAGCAGCTTTGGTTGTTGAAATTCCTTCAATGACCATTCCCATATTTGCTTCGATATCTGCCAAGGCTTCACCACGCCCAAGAGCATCACCTGCTCGCCAGTTACGTGAGTGGACAGAAGTTCCTGTAACGATTAAATCCCCGACTCCAGAAAGACCACTGTAAGTTAATGGATTTGCTCCGAGCTTGACTCCTAGACGAGTGATTTCCGCAAGCCCGCGCGTGATAATGGCTGCTTTGGCATTATCTCCAAATCCAAGTCCATGAAGGGCTCCTGCACCAACCGCGATGATATTTTTAAGAGCACCAGCTGTTTCCACTCCAATCACATCTGTATTGGTATAAAGACGGAAGTAGTGGTTGCTAAAGAGTGCTTGAACATACTGAGCTGTTTCTAAATCCTTAGATGCGGCTGTAATCAAGGTGATGTCACGGACGATTGTTTCTTCTGCGTGACTAGGACCAGATACAACCACAATTTCACTGCGGAACTCTTCAGGGATTTCTTCTTCAAGAATGGTTGAAAGACGTTTGTGACTATTTGGCTCGAGACCTTTTGAAGCATGCATAATAACCACTTTATGATCAAGAACAGCAGCTACCCGTTGAGCTACCAATCTTGTCACCTTAGTTGGAACTACGAACAAGACAGCGTCAACGCCCTTCAAGACTTCTGCTAAATCATGGTAGGCAACAATCTTTTCGTCTAATACAGTATCCTTAAAATAGCGTTTGTTGGTATGTTGTGTATTGATTTCGTCAATTTGGTCAGGAATATTTCCCCAGATACGTACTTCGTGTCCATTGTCATTTAAAACTTGTGACAGAGCAGTACCCCAAGAACCAGGCCCTAAAACAGCGATGGTTTGTTTGTTCATTTTTCCCTCCTTCTGAGAAAGCACTTTCCTATATTCTACCATAAAAAGCACTAACTTGCATTAATATTATTTATTAAGAATTGTTTGAATAGTAAATTATATAAATTGGAGAAATTTTAGAATTTATTTGTAAAATAGTTTAATGTTCAAAGGGCGAAACGATAAAAAACACGAAAAGAGGAACAATATTTCCCCTAAAAATGGTATAATAGGAGCATCACGAAAATTGGAGAGA
>CAKPXD010000089.1 GCA_934201655.1 uncultured Streptococcus sp.
GAATCCATATCGTGGAGAGACATCACCACAGATTAGAGAACCACAGACTAATCAAACTACCACAACTTCAGAGAACCATAATGGTGAGAACTAATCAATCTTTGTCACAGTTTTTGTGACAAAGATTTTTTTTCCTTAAAATTTATGATAAAATAAAAGGAGTTTAAAAAGGAGGGGAACATGGACGAATCAAAAAAACTGAATGCAGTCATTGATGTCATTATGTTAGCAGGAACAATTCTGCTTCGCAATGGATCTGAAATCTATCGTGTCGAAGACACCATGATTCGAATTGCTCATTCACAAGGCATTATGGATTGTAATGTTTTGGCCATGCCTGCAGCTATTTTTTTCTCCATTGAAAATACAAATATCTCTCGAATGAAACGAGTAACCTCCTCTGCTTATAATATTGAGAAGGTGTGTGATGTCAATCAGATTTCACGGCAGCTTGTATCAGGGCAGCTTGATTTGGAGACAGCCTTTATTCAACTTAAGCAATTAAATGCTAAGGCATCTCCCTACACCAATGTTCAGCTAACTGCTGCAGCGACCCTTAGTGCTCCCTTCTTCTCTATCATGTTCGGGGGGAATGTCTACGATGCCATTGGTGCAGGAGTGGCAACCATATTTGCTTTCACCTGTTCTCTTTACGTAGAAAAATTTATTCGTATTCCCTTTATGACAGCTTTTGCAGGTGCTCTTGTTTTTGGTTTGATTGCACAATTTTGGGCGCGCTATTCTGGTTTACCATCAACAGCTGATTTGGTCATTGCAGGTGCGGTCATGCCATTTGTACCTGGAATTGCTCTGACTAATGCTGTTCGAGATATTATGACCAATCACATTAACTCTGGTATGAGCAAGATGTTTGAATCCTTGCTGGTTACCCTTGCCTTAGGGGCAGGCACCTCTGTCGCCCTCTTACTCATGAACTAATATGACTCTAACAACATTTTTATTGCAGGCTCTAGCTAGTCTTCTAGCTATTATCACTTTTTTAATCGTTTTAAACGTCCAACGTTCCATGCTCATTCCTGGTGGAGTTTTGGGAATGTCAATCTGGCTGCTCTATCTAGTACTCAAGGAGCCAACCAATGTTATTTTGGCGACCTTTATTGCCGCTGTAATTGGTTCTTGTATCAGCCAGATTATGAGTATTATCTACAAAACACCAGCAGTTGTCTTTGCTTTGGCCATCTTGGCTCCGCTGGTACCAGGTTATCTCTCTTATCGAACGACTTCATTTTTTGTGACAGGCGACTATAGAAACGCCATTGCCAGTGCAATGTTGGTGATGATGTTGGCCCTTGTTATTTCAATAGGAATGGCAAGTGGGACAGTTGTACTGAAGTTGTATCACTATCTCAAAAAGAATCGAGCTAGCTAAGTCTCGATTTTTTCGTGGGTAGAGTGGCTGAAAGAATATGAGTACGGCGATAGAAATGAACTTGATTTGGGGAATCAAGTCTTTTTTCGCTCATTTGACCTCAATTATGATAAAATAGAGGTGAACGAATTTTTACAATGAATGATAAAAATAGAGGTAAATATGACAATCGGTATTGATAAGATTGGTTTTGCGACCAGTCAATACGTTTTGAAATTACAAGATTTAGCAGAAGCTCGAGGGACTGATCCTGAAAAATTGAGTAAAGGACTCCTTTTAAAAGAATTGAGTATTGCTCCTTTAACAGAGGATATTGTTACCTTGGCTGCCAGTGCAGGAAATTCTATCCTGACTGAAGAAGATAAGCAAGAGATTGATATGGTTATCGTAGCGACAGAATCAGGAGTCGATCAAAGTAAGGCGGCTGCGGTTTTTGTACACGGTCTACTTGGAATTCAACCTTTTGCTCGTAGTTTTGAAATCAAAGAAGCTTGCTATGGTGCAACTGCGGCCCTTCACTATGCTAAGTTACACGTAGAAAATTCTCCTAAATCAAAAGTCTTAGTACTAGCTAGTGATATTGCAAAATATGGTGTCGAAACTCCTGGGGAACCAACTCAAGGAGCAGGTTGTGTTGCCATGTTGATTAGTCAAAATCCACGTGTTATGGTCTTCAACAACGATAACGTTGCGCAGACTCGTGATATCATGGACTTTTGGCGTCCAAATTATTCAACGACACCATTTGTAAATGGAGTATACTCAACACAGCAGTATCTTGATAGCTTAAAAACGACTTGGGAAGAGTACCAAAAGCGTTATGATTGCGACTTGAATGATTTTGAAGCTATTTGTTTCCATTTGCCATATCCAAAGCTAGCTCTCAAGGGATTGAAAAAAATTCTTGATAAATCTCTACCCCAAGAGAAAAAGGATTTACTTCAAAAACACTTTGATGAGTCCATTATTTACAGCCAAAAAGTTGGGAATATCTATACAGGTTCACTCTTTTTAGGACTTTTGTCTCTTCTTGAAAATTCTGATAGTCTAAAAGCAGGGGACAAGCTAGCTCTCTACAGCTACGGAAGTGGTGCTGTATCTGAGTTCTTCAGTGTGGAATTGGTTGAAGGCTATGAGCAGCAATTGCAGAAAAATCGCTTAGAATTGCTAGACCAGCGTCAAGCATTGAGCGTAGCTGATTATGAACGAATCTTCTTTGAGGAAACAAACTTGGATGAGTCCGGTTCTGCAACCATGTCAGGCTATGAAGGACAGGACTATGCTCTGGTTGAGATTGTAGAACACCAACGTCGCTACAGCAAGGTTGAAAAATAATGAAAAAAAATTGGAATGGATTTGCTAAAAAATCAATTCAAGAGCGCCTTGAGTTCGTTAAGTCTCAGGCACTTACTTCTATGGAAGCCCAAGAAAGTCTTGAACAAAATGAAAATCTTAGTATAGCAGTTGCGGACCAACTGAGTGAAAATGTAGTGGGGACCTTCTCACTACCCTACTCAGTAGTTCCAGAAGTGTTGGTAAATGGTCAAGAGTACACAGTTCCTTATGTAACAGAAGAACCATCTGTCGTTGCTGCAGCTAGTTTTGCTAGTAAGATTATCAAACGTGCGGGTGGTTTTACTGCTCAGGTTCATCAACGCCAAATGATTGGTCAGGTAGCTCTTTATCAGGTTCCAGATAGGGATAAAGCATGCCAGGCTATTTTGAGTCAGAAAGCAGAGCTACTCGAACAAGCAAACCAAGCCTATCCATCTATTGTCAAACGTGGTGGTGGAGCCAGAGAGCTAACAGTTGAGAAAATTTCTGGTGAGGCTGACTTTTTAGTAGTTTATCTCCATGTGGATACTCAGGAAGCCATGGGAGCTAATATGCTCAATACCATGCTTGAGGCTTTAAAACCTAGTCTTGAGGATTTAAGTCAAGGGCAAAGTTTAATGGGCATTTTATCCAACTATGCCACAGATTCTCTAGTAACTGCAACTTGTCGGATTGCCTTTCGTTATTTGAGTCGCCAGAAGGATGAAGCACGTGAACTAGCAGAAAAAATGGTTTTAGCCAGCCAGTTTGCTCAAGCAGATCCTTATCGAGCAGCTACCCACAATAAGGGAATCTTTAATGGAATCGATGCTCTCTTGATTGCTACTGGAAATGATTGGCGTGCCATCGAAGCAGGAGCGCATGCCTATGCCAGTCATGATGGTGCTTATCGAGGTCTCAGTCGTTGGACGATGGATTTGGAAACAGAAGAGCTAATAGGAGAGATGACTATGCCGATGCCAGTTGCTACCAAGGGTGGATCAATTGGTCTTAATCCTCGTGTAGTTCTCAGCCATGAGTTGCTAGGTCATCCATCAGCTAAGGAATTAGCTCAAATTATCGTGTCAATTGGTCTTGCACAAAACTTTGCAGCTCTTAAAGCTCTTGTCAGCACAGGAATTCAGCATGGACACATGAAACTTCAAGCGAAGTCACTGGCCCTCCTTGCAGGAGCCACAGAGGCTGAAGTGCCTAAGTTGGTAGAAAGCTTGATTGCTGAAAAAACTTTTAACTTAGAAAAAGCACAAACTCTTTTGAAAAAATTAAGATTATAAGAAAAACTCAGACTGATTCAGTCCGAGTTTTTTGTTTAAATACTTTTACCTGGTAAGAGACTAACTGGCAAGAAATAACCAGTGGTAGCAACCTCTTTGCCTTCAATTTTTTGTAAGAGCAAATCAACTGTTAGGCGAGCAATCTCTTCCAAGGGTTGTTTAATGGTAGTGAGGTGAGGGTAGAAATTCTCAATGAAATAAGTCCCGTCATAGCCGATCACTTTGAGTTTTTCAGGTACAGAGATTCCAAGCTCCTGTGCAATCTTAATAACCAAAATAGCTGTTAAATCGTCTGATGCGAAAATAGCATCTGGTTTTTGCTTAGTCAAGATATTTTTGATTTCCATTTCTTTTCGAAGGGGTGAAAAATCACTGGAAACATTGATAATAGGAGCCTTTGGTAAGATAGAAGCAAAACCAGCATGACGAAGTCCAGTTGGTGAATTGGAGTTGTCATTTCCTGTAATCATGATAATAGATTTGGCTCCAGTTTTAGCCAGAGTCTGAGCGGCTAGGACACCACCAGCATAGTTGTCAGAAGAAACGACAGGTATGTCTGGTGATAGGTTACGGTCAAATGAAATGATCGGAGCGGTTACGCGATTGTAATCCTCAATCCCAAGGTTATGACTTCCTGAAATGATGCCGTCCACCTGGTTGGCTTCTAGCATTTCGATGTATTCGCGTTCTTTTTCTGAATCATGCTCACTATTACAGATGATGGTCTTGTAACCTTTTTTGAAGAGTTCGTGTTCCAATTTATCAATCAATTCAGCATAGAAAACATGGCTGATTTTAGGGAAAATCAAACCGATTAACTTGGCTGATTTTCCTTGAAGACTGCGAGCAAGGTTGTTGGGTTTATAGCCCAGCTCACGCATAGCATCATTAACCTTTTGAATGGTTTTTTCTGATAAATAGCCTTTTTTATTGATAACCCGAGAAACGGTAGTAGGGCTGACGCCAGCTAGTTTTGCGACATCAGTTAGTTTTGCGACCATATTCTAATTCGTAGTATGTTCCAGTTGGGTTTCCAGATTTAATGAGGATTCCATTTTGATCCGCATGCGGGAAGACACGACCAGAAAGTACTTTTTCTCCTTTATTGATAAAGATTTCAAAGACTGAGTTGTCGATGAAGATATTGACAGTAGTTGCTTGATTAGTAACTGAGCAAGAGCGAGTAGTTCCAAATTCTTGAGCATATTGCTCACCTGCTTGACTACGATCAACGGTTACTTGGCCATTGACAAGGTCAAAGTTAATAGTGACCCCCTTGCCGTCTTTATCAGCAAGAAGGACGATTTCACTTTGACTATCGGCTTCTAAGTTAAGCTCAAGTTCGTAGGTGTTTTTGGTTTCAGAACGATTTGAAAATTCCTCTTTTGAAGCTCGGAGGTCCTGGATAGCTGCTACAGGGTACTGATAGAGTTTGCCATCTTTAATGGTAAGTTCCTTGACTAATGAGAAGGTTCCTTGATGATCGAAACGGTCAGATGGGTAAGAAACGTCTGGTAGACCAAGCCAGCTGACTGCCAGGGCGCGACCATCAGGAGCATTGAAGGCTTGAGTGGCATAGGCTTCAAATCCATAATCAAGATTGTGAAGTTCAGACACATCTACCATACGAGCATTTTCTGGGTCAAAGGAAGCGCCAATTTTATACATATTTGGATAGATATTGTCATATTCAAGAACCTTTTTATCCAAACCTTGTGGGCAGTAAAGAAGGACAGGCCGTTCTCCGACAAAGACTAGGTTTGGGCACTCCATCATATAGGCAGTACGGTCATTGTTGAAGTCCAAATCACCCACTTCTTGCCAGTTTGTATAATCGTTATCGACCGCTTTATAGAGACGAACAAATCCTTTTTTCTCCAAGTCCTGACCGCCGACCATAGCATAGTATTGTCCTTTAAAGTTAAAAATTTGTGGATCACGGAAGTGGTCA
>CAKPXD010000090.1 GCA_934201655.1 uncultured Streptococcus sp.
ACCTAGCGCAGCATATCCAAAATTTTAAAAATCCTGACTTACCAATTAAGGTAGTGGCAAACTTGCCTTACTATATCACGACGCCTATTCTCATGCACTTGATTGAAAGTGGCATTCCTTTTAGTGAGTTTGTGGTCATGATGCAAAAAGAAGTGGCAGATCGTATCTCTGCTAAGCCAAATACCAAGGCTTACGGTAGCTTGTCTATTGCTGTGCAGTATTACATGACGGCCAAGGTTGCCTTTATCGTACCTCGTACGGTATTTGTACCAGCACCAAATGTGGACTCAGCTATCCTGAAAATGGTGCGTCGTCCAGAACCTGCTGTAGCAGTAAAAGATGAGAACTTCTTCTTTAAAGTCTCTAAGGCTAGTTTTACTCATCGTCGCAAGACCTTGTGGAACAACTTGACAGGTTACTTTGGGAAGAACGAGGAAGTTAAGGATAAGTTGACCAAAGCACTGGACCAGGCTGGATTATCACCATCTGTACGTGGAGAAGCACTTAGCTTAGAAGAATTTGCTAGTTTAGCAGATGCGCTTAAAGGACAAGGGCTCTAAGATGCAGGGACAAATCATTAAAGCCTTGGCCGGCTTCTACTATGTGGAAAGTGATGGTCAGGTTTATCAAACACGCGCGCGTGGGAATTTTCGAAAAAAAGGCCACACACCCTATGTTGGGGATTGGGTAGATTTTTCTGCGGAGGAGAACTCAGAAGGCTATATTTTAGAAATTCATGAACGAAAAAATAGTCTGGTTCGTCCACCCATTGTTAATATTGACCAAGCTGTTGTTATTATGTCCGTTAAAGAACCTGACTTTAATAGCAATTTATTGGATCGCTTCTTGGTTCTTTTAGAGCACAAGGGTATTCATCCTATCGTCTATATTTCAAAAATGGACTTGTTAGAGGATAGGGGAGAACTGGATTTTTACGAGCAGACCTATCGTGCTATTGGTTACGACTTTGTGACTAGTAAAGAGGAACTCTTGCCCTTGTTGACAGACAAAGTGACAGTCTTTATGGGGCAGACAGGTGTTGGAAAGTCTACCCTCCTTAACAAAATTGCTCCTGACCTCAATCTAGAGACGGGAGAGATTTCAGATAGTCTAGGCCGTGGTCGTCATACTACTCGAGCTGTTAGTTTTTACAACCTTAATGGAGGTAAAATCGCAGATACACCAGGTTTTTCGTCGCTAGATTATGAAGTATCAAGTGCTGAAGAGCTGAACCAGGCCTTTCCAGAGATTGCTAGTATCAGTCGAGACTGCAAGTTCCGTAGCTGTACCCATACCCATGAGCCGTCGTGTGCGGTCAAACCAGCAGTAGAAGAGGGCATCATTGCGAACTTCCGTTTTGACAACTACCTACAATTCCTCAGTGAGATTGAAAATCGTAGAGAAACCTATAAAAAAGTCAGCAAAAAAATTCCAAAATAAGGAGAAACCTATGTCTCAATACAAGATTGCTCCGTCAATTCTGGCAGCAGATTATGCCAACTTTGAACGTGAAATTAAACGCCTAGAAGCAACTGGGGCAGAATACGCCCATATCGATATCATGGATGGTCACTTTGTACCTCAGATCAGCTTTGGTGCAGGTGTAGTCGAAAGTCTTCGTCCTCATAGCAAGATGGTCTTTGATTGCCATTTGATGGTATCAAATCCCGAACATCATTTAGAAGACTTTGCGCGTGCAGGTGCAGACATCATCAGCATTCACGTAGAGGCAACACCTCATATCCATGGCGCTCTTCAAAAGATTCGTTCTCTCGGTGTTAAACCTTCGGTCGTCATCAATCCTGGTACTCCTATTGAGGCGATTAAACATGTCCTTCATTTGGTTGACCAAGTATTAGTCATGACGGTTAATCCTGGTTTTGGTGGTCAAGCCTTTCTACCTGAAACCATGGATAAGATTCGTGAGTTGGTTGCCCTTCGTGAGGAAAAAGGCTTGAACTTTGAAATCGAAGTCGATGGTGGTATTGATGACCAAACCATTGCTCAAGCCAAAGAAGCTGGCGCTACAGTTTTTGTAGCGGGATCTTATGTCTTTAAGGGAGATGTCAATGAACGAGTGCAAGCCCTCAGAAATCAACTGGGCTAAAGCTGCAGTTTTTGCAGGGGGAGACCGCGGTCACTACCGGACAGATTTTGACTGTTTTGTCGGTGTAGATCGAGGCTCACTCTGGATATTGGAAGAAGAACTTGCTCTTGCTTTAGCAGTTGGGGATTTTGATTCTGTGACTGTAGAAGAACGTCAGTTGATTCAAGAACGTGCCCAACACTTTGTCCAAGCTCAGCCAGAGAAGGATGATACCGATCTGGAACTAGCACTTTTAACGATTTTTGAAAAAAATCCTCAGGCTCAGGTGACCATTTTTGGTGCCCTAGGTGGTCGCATCGACCATATGCTGGCTAATGTCTTTCTGCCTAGCAATCCTAAATTGGCGCCCTATATGCGTCAAATAGAGATTGAGGATGGGCAAAACTTGATTAGCTATTGCCCAGAAGGGACCAGTCAGCTAGAACCACGTTCGGACTATGATTATCTTGCTTTTATGCCCGTGAGGGATAGTCAGTTGACTATTATCGGAGCCAAGTATGAATTGACTGAGGCGAATTTTTTCTTTAAGAAAGTTTACGCTTCTAACGAATATATAGATAGGGAAGTTTCGATGACTTGCCCAGATGGCTATGTAGTCGTACTGCATAGCAAGGACAGGAGATAGGATGGAGATTATATTACTACTGTTACTAATTGCTAACCTAGCCGGCCTCTTTCTTATTTGGCAAAGGCAGGATAGGCAGGAGAAATACCTGACCAAAAGTTTAGAAGACCAGGCAGATAACCTTTCAGATCAGTTAGATTATAGATTTGAGCAAGCCAGACAGTCTAGTCAACTTGACCAAAAAAATCTAGAAGTGGTTGTTAGCGACCGTTTGCAGGAGGTGCGAATCGAATTGCACCAAGGTCTGACCCAGGTTCGACAGGAGATGAATGAAAACCTCCTCCAAACCAGAGATAAGACTGACCAACGACTACAGGCCTTGCAGGAGTCAAATGAGCAACGTTTAGAGCAGATGCGCCAAACGGTCGAGGAAAAGTTAGAAAAGACCTTGCAGACACGCTTGCAAGCGTCTTTCGAGACAGTTTCCAAGCAATTGGAATCTGTCAATCGCGGCCTTGGAGAAATGCAGACGGTTGCCCGTGATGTCGGCGCTCTTAATAAGGTCTTATCTGGTACAAAAACTCGAGGAATTCTAGGAGAATTACAACTGGGACAGATTATTGAAGATATCATGACACCTGCCCAGTATGAACGAGAATTTGCAACGGTTGAAAACTCTAGTGAACGTGTGGAATACGCCATCAAGTTACCTGGACAAGGTGACCAGGAATATGTCTATCTACCGATTGATTCTAAGTTTCCACTGGCAGATTATTACCGTCTGGAAGAAGCCTATGAAGCAGGTGACAAGGACGAGATTGAGCGCTGTCGTAAGTCTCTCCTAGCAAGCGTCAAGCGTTTTGCTAAGGATATTAAGAGTAAGTACCTGGCGCCACCTCGGACAACCAATTTTGGAGTCTTGTTTGTTCCGACAGAAGGTCTTTACTCAGAAATCGTTAGAAATCCGATTTTCTTTGATGACTTGAGACGGGAAGAGCAGATTATCGTTGCGGGACCAAGTACCTTGTCAGCCCTTCTTAACTCCCTATCGGTCGGCTTCAAGACTCTGAATATCCAAAAGAGTGCTGACCATATTAGCCAAACTCTAGCCAACGTCAAAACCGAATTTGGCAAGTTTGGTGGCATTCTGGTTAAAGCGCAAAAACACCTCCAACATGCCACTGGTAATATTGATGAATTGTTAAACCGACGTACTTCAGCTATTGAGCGAACTCTCCGACATATTGAATTGTCAGAAGGTGAGCCTATGCTTGATTTGCTCCAGTTCCAAGAAGATGAGGAAGAATATGAAGATTAGTCACATGAAAAAAGATGAACTGTTCGAGGGCTTTTACCTAATCAAATCAGCCGATCTGAGACAGACGCGTGCTGGGAAAAATTACCTAGCTTTCACCTTCCAAGATGATAGTGGAGAAATCGAAGGAAAGCTCTGGGATGCCCAACCTCATAACGTTGAGGCCTTTACTGCAGGAAAAGTTGTCCACATGCAAGGGCGTCGTGAAGTTTACAACAACACTCCACAGGTAAATCAAATCACCCTTCGCTTACCTCAGCCTGGCGAACCCAATGACCCAGCAGACTTCAAGGTCAAATCACCAGTGGATGTTAAAGAAATCCGTGAGTACATGGCACAGATGATTTTCAAGATTGAAAATCCCATCTGGCAACGAATCGTTCGGGCCCTCTATACCAAATATGATAAAGAATTTTATTCCTATCCAGCTGCAAAAACCAACCACCATGCCTTTGAAACAGGGCTTGCTTATCACACGGCAACTATGGTTCGTTTAGCAGAGGCAATTGCAGATGTGTACCCACAACTCAATAAGAGCTTGCTCTATGCGGGAATTATGCTTCATGACCTGGCTAAGGTTATTGAGTTAACAGGTCCGGACCAGACAGAGTATACAGTGAGAGGAAATCTTATCGGCCATATCGCCTTGATTGATAGCGAGATTACCAAAGCGGTTATGGAACTTGGCATTGATGATACTCGAGAAGAAGTGGTGCTTCTGCGCCATGTGATTCTCAGCCACCATGGATTACTCGAGTATGGTAGTCCTGTTCGTCCTCGTGTGATGGAAGCTGAAATTATTCATATGATTGATAATTTGGATGCGAGTATGATGATGATGTCAACAGCTCTGGCTCTTGTTGATGAGGGGGAAATGACCAATAAAGTCTTTGCAATGGACAATCGTTCCTTCTACAAGCCAAAATTAGACTAGAAACTAAAAAAATGAGCTTTATTTAGACAATAAAGTTCGTTTTTTTGCTTTAGTGTGTTATAATGAGAAAAAGACTAATTAAAAAGAATGGTGAATAACTAATGAAATTAAGAAGAAGTGATCGGATGGTTGTTATTTCCAATTATTTGATTAACAATCCATACAAATTAACCAGTCTCAATACCTTTGCGGAAAAGTATGACTCTGCCAAGTCTTCTATTTCAGAAGATATTGTCATTATTAAGCGCGCCTTTGAAGAAATTGAAATAGGCCATATTCAAACGGTGACAGGTGCTGGTGGTGGGGTTATTTTCACACCTTCTATCTCTACCCTTGAGTCCAAAACAATCATCCAAGAGCTTCGCGATAAACTTTCAGAGAGCGACCGCATTCTGCCAGGTGGCTACATTTATTTGTCTGATCTTCTTAGCACTCCAGCTATTTTGAAAAATATCGGTCGCATTATTGCTAAGAGCTTTATGGACCAAAAGATTGATGCTGTTATGACGGTAGCGACCAAAGGGGTTCCGCTTGCAAATGCAGTAGCAAATGTTCTCAACGTACCTTTTGTCATTGTCCGTCGTGACTTGAAAATCACAGAAGGTTCAACTGTGAGTGTTAACTATGTTTCAGGTTCTAGCGACCGTATTGAAAAAATGTTCCTTTCAAAACGTAGCCTTAAAGCAGGAAGCCGTGTCCTGATTGTTGATGACTTCTTGAAAGGCGGAGGAACGATTAACGGTATGATTAGCCTTTTAACAGAGTTTGATTCTGAGTTAGCTGGTGTAGCTGTCTTTGCTGATAATGCGCAAGAAGACCGTGAACAGCAGTTTGACTATAAATCACTCTTGAAGGTTACTAATATTGATGTGAAGAACCAACAAATTGAAGTTGAAGTCGGGAACATCTTCGAAACAGAAAAATAAGAGAGAATAAGATGCTTAAAGGTTGGAACTTTCGTCCCAGCCTTTCTTTGATAATGAATATGAAGGAGCCCTATGAA
>CAKPXD010000091.1 GCA_934201655.1 uncultured Streptococcus sp.
GCATTATACCAAGGAAGAAATGCAAGAAATTATCAAGTTAGCTAAAGCTTTGCATATCAACCTTGTTCCTGAAATTGATACACCAGGTCACGCCCTTTCATTTGTTAAGGTCCGTCCAGACTTGATGTATAAGGGCCAACTTAGTGCCAGAAAACACAATGTAGAACGTGTAGCTATGTTGGACTTGGATAACAAGTACGAAGAAACGCTCGCTTTTGTTAAATCAGTCTATGATAAATTACTTGATGGTGAAGACGCACCACTTCGTGGCGTTTCAACAGTTCATATCGGTACAGATGAGTACTATGGAAGTCCTGAAAGTTATCGTCGTTATGTCAATGATATGATCCAGTACATCAAAGGCAAAGGCCTAACACCGCGTATTTGGGGTTCACTCTCTGCCAAACAAGGAACTACACCAGTCGATTGGAATGGTGTAGAAGTGGATATCTGGAGTATCCACTGGCAACGTCCACAGGCAGCAATTGCTCAGGGTGCCAAGATTATCAATATCACAGATATTCCAACCTATAGCGTTCCAAGTGGAAGCAATAGTCAAGGTGGTTATGGGGATTATGCAAACTATGAAACTCAATACAACCGCTGGACACCAAATGACTTCTCAACAGGTGGAGGACCACGCCTAGAAGCCTCTAATCCAAATATCCTTGGTGGTGGTCATGCAGTCTGGAATGACAACATTGACCTCCATGAAACTGGACTTACTTCTTACGATATCTTTAAACGTTTCTTCAAGAGTATGCAGTCTACTGCAGAACGCACCTGGGGTTCAGATCGTGCAGCAAAGACCTATGCAGAACGTATTCAACCAGCAAGTGTCTATGCACCACAATCTAATCCAGATAAGACCGTAGCTGAAGAAGATTTGTTCAAGATTAATCCTGAGACTGTCAAAGATTATCTTGCTAAGAAAGTACAGAAGACTGAATCAGGTTTGAACTTTGAAAAAGATTCTAGTATCGAAGGTTTAGTAGGTGATGTTGGTCCTAGTCATGTTTTGAAATTGGATGTAACTGTTACAGGTGATGGAGAGCAGGTCTTCTCTACAAGTGGGGACAACAAACTTTACCTTGCGGACAAGGATGGCTATCTTGCTTATAAATTTGAACAATTCCATATTCAATTTGACAAGAAGCTAGAGAAGAATAAACGTTATCAAATCTCTGTTGTTACGAAACCACAAAAAACAGAAGTTTATGTAGACGGTGAAAAGGTTGAGCGAATTGCAAATCCAGCTCACCCTCGCTTGGCTCACAATAGCTTGGTACTTCCACTTGAAACAATCGGTGGCTTTAAAGGAATCTTGCATAGTGCAGAGTTGTCAAATGAAGCATTTGTAAACCCACGTTTGATTCCAACAGATCACTTCACAGTTTCTGCAAGCAGTCAGGAAACACCAGGAACAGAGACTGAAGGACCAGTTGAAAAAGCTTTCGATAATGATCCGAATACCTTCTGGCATTCTAAATGGACTGGAGACCGTGCTCCATATACAGTTGCAATGAATTTGAATGCTCCTGAAAAAGTCAATGGTTTAACTTATCTTCCACGTCCAGGTGGAGGTAACGGAGTCGTGACCTCTTATGAAATCTATGCTCAAAAAGATGGTCAAATGGTTAAGGTTGCTTCAGGAACTTGGGAAAATAATACTAAAGAAAAAACTGTTAATTTTGCAGCAGTTGAAACTAATAAGGTAGAATTTAAAGTTCTGTCAGGTGTCGCAGGATTTGGTAGTGCAGCAGAAATTCAACTACTCAAGCCACTTTCTGATAGTGAATCAGAAGAGCCAGTTGCTCCAGAAAAACCGGTAACGCCTGAGAAACCAGTGACTCCAGAACCACCAAAAGTTGAAGAGGTGGGTGATGGTACAACTGAACTTGCTGATAGCTTTGTAGCTACAAAACCAGCCAGTGATGATGCGATTGCTGCTGCAGCACAAAGTCAAGACTATCTTAAGAAAGAATACAAGGTATTCCCAACACCACAAAAAGTCACTTACGGTGAAGGTGTCACTAAACTTCAAAAACAAGTGAATCTTGTCATGGGTAATCATCTAGATATTTATACTCGCAACCGCTTGAAGAGTGTACTACAAGATCATCAAATCTCTTATACAAGTAGTCAAGCAGCAGTAGCAGGTGCTACAAATATCTATCTTGGTGTTCATGGTCAACATTCACAGGCAGAAAAAGAAATATCTGGTATTTCTCAAGGACTCTTTGATAAGATTGATGCTTATGCTTTGTCAATTAAGAACAATACAATCTCTATCGTCGGTAAAGATACAGATGCTGTCTTCTATGGATTGACGACTCTTAAACACATGCTTAATGAAAGTGAAGCTCCAGTTTTACGTAATGTAACTGTTGAAGACTACGCTGAAATTAAGAATCGCGGTTTTATCGAAGGTTACTATGGAAATCCATGGAGCAATGCCGATCGTGCTGAATTGATGCGCTATGGTGGTGACTTGAAGTTGACTCAATACTTCTTTGCACCAAAAGACGATCCATACCACAACAAGAAATGGCGTGAACTTTATCCAGAAGAAAAATTAGCTGAAATCCGTGAATTGGCGCGTGTCGGAAACCAAAACAAGACTCGTTATGTTTGGACCATCCACCCATTCATGAACAACCGTATCCGTTTTGGCAACGATGCTGATTACCAAAAAGACCTTGAAACCATTAAGGCTAAATTCACTCAATTGATGGATGTCGGTGTTCGTGAGTTCGGTATTTTGGCCGATGATGCTCCAAGTCCAGTTGGTGGCTACAATAGCTACAACCGCTTGATGAAGGACATGACAGATTGGTTGACTGAAAAACAAGCAACTTATGTTGGCCTTCGTAAGGAAATGATTTTTGTCCCAGGTCAGTATTGGGGTAATGGTCGTGAAGATGAGTTGAAATCTCTAAATGAAAATCTTCCAACTTCAACTTCTATGACCCTTACTGGTGGTAAGATTTGGGGTGAAGTATCTGAAAGCTTCCTTTCAAACCTTAAGAATAATCTGACTGCAGGAGGTAAGACTTACCGCCCAGTTTCTCTATGGATTAACTGGCCTGTTACAGATAACTCTAAACAACACTTGATTTTGGGTGGCGGTGAGAAATTCCTTCATCCAAATGTGGACCCAAGCCTCCTTTCAGGTATCATGTTGAACCCAATGCAACAATCTGAGCCTTCTAAGATTGCCCTCTTCTCTGCAGCTCAGTATGCATGGAAACAATGGAAGTCTGAAGAAGAAGCTAAGAAAGTAAATGATATCGCCTTCAACTTTGTTGAAACAGGTAAATTTACTGACAGTGAAACATCTGTTGCCTTCCGTGAACTTGGTAAACATATGATCAACCAAAACATGGATGGTCGTGTTGTGAAATTGGAAGAGTCTGTTGAACTTGCACCAAAATTGGCGGCCTTCATGTCTAAGTTGAAAGCTGGTCAAGATGTTAGCGCAGAGCGTGCTGACTTGCGTGCAGAATTTGCTAAACTAAAAGCTGCAGCACAACTTTATAAAGCATCTGGTGACGAAAAGATGCGTGCTCAAATCCACTATTGGTTGGATAATGCCATTGACCAAATGGATGCTTTGAGTGCTTTCCTAGATGGATCAGAAGCTATTGAAAACAATGATTCTGCTAGACTTTGGGATAGCTATTACAAGGGCTTGAAACTTTATGAACAATCACAAACTTATACTTTCCATTATGTAGACCATGATGAAAGAGCTGAGTTGGGTGTACAACATATCCGTCCATTCTTGCTTGGCCTTCGTGAAGTATTGGCAACTGAAGTTCAAAAAGCCCTACACCCAGACCAAGTAATCAGCACCTTTATCACAAACCGTACAGGTGTAGAAGGTGGACTTGCTGAAGTCACTGACGGAGATTTAGGAACACATGCCCTTATCAAATCACCAAACAGCATCCAAACTGGTGACTATATTGGTTTGAAATTTAATAAAGCTGTTCCAATTCAAAACTTGACATTTGCAATGGGAACTCAAGCAAATCCACGCGATACCTTTAACAATGCTAAGGTTGAGTACCTCAATGAAAATGATGAGTGGGTAACACTTTCAGAACCAAGCTACACTGGTAATGAGCCTCTTCTTAAATTTGAAAATCTCAATATCAATGCTAAAGCTGTTCGAATGATTGCAACTTCTGATCGTGAAAATACTTGGTTTGCTGTACGAGAAATCGCTGTGAACCGTCCTGTAGAAGTAAGTCGTCCTAAACAGGCAGCTACAGTGACCATCAGTCCAAATCTTATGTACAAGTACAATACGACAGTTGCTCAGATTACAGATGGTCGTGACAATACTGAAGCCATGCTTGCAAATGCTGATCGAACAGATACAACTCCAGTCGGTGGTTGGGTTCAACTAGACTTGGGTGGAGTTAAACCTGTAACTAAGGTTCGCCTTGTTCAAGGATCAGGAGATAAATTGGCAGAAGGTGTTCTTGAGTATTCTACAGACGGTACTTCATGGCAAGAATTGGATCGTTTAGCTGGTGAACAAACCAAAGAGATTGAAACTCCAATTTCAGCTCGCTACATCCGTGTTCGTAACACCAAGAATATCAATCTATGGTGGCGTATAGCTGACTTCTCAGTTGAGACACGTGCTGGCAATAGCGAGATGACAGATACTAATGTTGAAAGTTTGAAATCAACTCCAGTATATGACAGTCTCGGACGTTATGACATGCAAATTCCAAGTGGAACTAAGCTTCCAGCTCATAGCTACTTGGGTATGAAGCTAGACCGTCTACACCAGGCTGAAAGCATTCAGGCTATTGGTATTGGAAATCCAGCCCTTGACTTGGAATTCTCTCCAAATGAACAAGAATGGTATCCAGCTAGCCAAGTAACTGATAAGTCCTTGGTACGTTATGCTCGTTTGGTTAATAAGACCGACCAAGAACAAGCAGTGACAGCGACATCTCTACTCGTTAAGACAAAAGAAGTGGAGCCAACTAAACTTGATTCTACATCTATGGGAATTGATGCCTATTATGGTGCAAATGATGTTCGCAAGATCAAGAATTTGGATCAGTTGTTTGATGGTGTTTACAATAACTTTGTAGAGTTCTCTGACTATGCACGTAAAGATGGTCACATAACCTTGAAACTTGGTAGTGAACGTGAAATCAAGAAGATTAAAGCCTATATCCAAGATGGTACGAAGAACTATCTTCGTGATGGTAAGATTCAGGTTAGCCAAGACGGTAAGACATGGACAGATGTTGTGACAGTAGGTGATGGTGTCGCTAATGAAATGCGCGATGATTCATTGACAGATGGATGGACACATGATTCTAAGATGCCTGGAAATCGCTACATCGAGGGTGAACTTGCAAGCCCAGTTAAAGCTAACTATCTCCGTGTTCTCTTCACTGCTAATTACGATGCTCGTTTTGTTGGATTTACTGAGTTGGTTATCAATGACGGCGAATTTGTGAAACCTATCAATGACCCAACTGTTCAAGGAAATAGTGGAGAAAGTCGAGGTAACCTTTACACAAATCTTGTAGATGGCAAAGTCTTGACAAGCTATAAGGCTGAGAAAGACCAGGGTGAGTTGGTTTACCACTTGTCAGAACCAACAGACGCCAACCACATCCGACTTGTTTCTAGTCTGCCTCAAGGAGTAGCAGCTCGTTTACTCGCTCGTACTCTGAAAACAGACAGAGACGGTGCTTGGACAGATTTGGGAGCAATTACCTCAAGCTTCCAAACATTTGCAGTGAGAGATAAGGCTCCGTTGCTTGATGTTAAACTCATTTGGGAAGGTGGCAAACCAGAGTTCTATGAAATGACGACTTACTACCAAGAACTTTCAGAAGAACCTGA
>CAKPXD010000092.1 GCA_934201655.1 uncultured Streptococcus sp.
ATTTCTTCTCAATTGGTACAAACGACTTGATCCAATACACAATGGCTGCTGACCGTATGAACGAACAAGTTTCATATCTTTACCAACCATACAATCCCTCAATCCTTCGCTTGATTAACAATGTTATCAAAGCGGCTCATGCTGAAGGTAAATGGGCTGGTATGTGTGGTGAAATGGCAGGTGACCAAACTGCGGTTCCACTCCTTGTTGGAATGGGCTTGGATGAGTTCTCGATGTCAGCTACTTCAGTACTTCGTACACGTAGCTTGATGAAGAAACTTGATACAGCTAAAATGCAAGAATATGCTAACCGAGCTCTTACTGAATGTTCAACAATGGAAGAAGTTCTTGAACTTTCAAAAGAATACGTTAACTTCGATTAATCATTTAAAAACCTTGTAACAATAAGTTACAAGGTTTTTTTGTTTCTTCGTATAGAAAACTCTGTCTGTAAAATTTCCAAAAATTATGGTAAAATAGACAAAGGAAAAATACGGAGGCAACTATGCAAAACAGACCAATCATTATCGGAGTAACAGGGGGATCTGGGGGAGGAAAAACCAGCGTTTCTAAAGCAATCTTATCGCATTTCCCCAATGAAAAAATCGCCATGATTGAGCATGATTCCTATTATAAAGATCAATCTCATTTAACCTTTGAGGAGCGTATCAAAACCAACTATGACCATCCTTTTGCTTTTGATACTGATTTAATGATTGCGCAAATCAAAGAATTATTGGCAGGACGGCCTGTTGATATTCCTACCTATGATTATGCTGCCCATACTAGAAGTTCGAAAACCTATCGTCAAGAACCTCAAGATGTCTTTATCGTAGAGGGAATCTTAGTTCTAGAAGACAAACGCCTTCGTGATTTGATGGATATTAAGATTTTTGTAGATACTGATGACGATGTACGTATCATTCGCCGTATTAAACGGGATATGGAAGAGCGTGGTCGTAGCTTGGATAGCGTTATTGATCAATATCTTGGTGTAGTAAAACCTATGTATCACCAATTTATTGAACCTACAAAACGTTACGCTGATATTGTGATTCCTGAAGGAGTAACCAATACGGTAGCGATTGATTTGTTGACTACTAAGATTGAAAAGATTTTAGAAGAAGCTCGTTTAGCTCAGTAATAACTAAAAAAACTGTATCTCTTGATACAGTTTTTATTGTTTAATTTTTTCAAGTCTTGGAACAATGGCGAGAGTTAAAATAGCCGAGATAATTAATTCTGCTATCGAATTTGTAGAGATAACAGTCGCTAATAGTTTTTGAATATTTCCATCAAAAACATTACCAAAGAGGAAGAAGATACCACCTAAGACAAATACTGTATTTGTCAGCGAGCCAAGTGCACCAGCAAAAATGAGCCCGGCTTTTCCCTTTAGCAGTTTATAAACGAAATAAGGTGTCAAACCAATCAAGATACGTGGGACAATTGCAATCACAACTGAATATAGGTTACCATTAGGTACAAAAGGTGAGAAGAGATAGCTGGTTGGTAGAATTGTAAGTGTATTAACTGTTAAGCTAATCATACCCATTAAAAATCCAAGGATTGCACCAATTCTTGGTCCATAGATAATACTTGCGATAATGACTGGAATGTGGACGATAGTTGGTTTAATAGGAAAGGGCAGCACGTTAAATAGGATTGAGCTCAGTAAATGAATAACAATCATACTGGCAAAAAAGATAGCGATTGGAGCAATATTAGAGCGTTTGTTCATTAAGAGTTTCCTTTATTCTTTCTATAATAATTTCCAAATCGGCTAAAGCGCCGCTTCCGAAGTCGCCACAAGCTAAGAGAGATTCTTTAGGAGAGATGATCTCGTATCCATAGCTTTCAAGAGTTTTAAGATTTGACTGTGTGGCAGGGTGGGTAAACATTTTTGTATTCATGGCAGGAGCAAGTAATTTAGGGATATTATCTGGTAATGCCAGAGCAGTACTAGTCACCATATTATCAGCAAAACCGTGAGCTAATTTAGCGATTGTATTGGCTGTTGCTGGTACCACGATAAATAAATCTGTTTCTTTTCCTATTTGAATGTGATTCACTTGGTCTGGAAAAGGTTCCTGCATGACATCGAGATGTACTGTATTTTGTGATAGTACTTGTAGAGTTAAAGGTTGAATAAATGCTGTTGCAGCCTGGGTCATAAGAACAGTTACTGAATGCCCCTGTTTTTTCAAAGAACTAACTAGGTCAACTGTCTTGTATGCGGCGATAGATCCTGTAATAGCAAGTGTAATACGGGCCATATTATTCCTTTCTTTTAATCATAACTCAGGATTTTCTTGAGGAGTAAATCCGCAATTTCTTGTTTACTAGTAGCAGTTTGGAAAGAATTTTTTTCAACTAAGTAAGCCTTATGTTGCTCGCTACTAATCTGAGTAAGGTCGTTTGCGACAATTAAATCAGCTTGGTTCTTTTCAAGGCTTTCCCGAGCAATTTTAATCAGATGATCCTGGCTGACATCAACCAGTAATTTAAATCCAATCAGGTGAATTTTAGAATTCCATTCTTTAACAAGAGATATGATTTTTGGATTCTTCTTAAGAAATAGAACCTGAACATCTTCCTTAGATGAGATTTTTGTTTCCTGATTTTTCTTATCTAAAAATTCTGTTAAATCTTGACTAGCTTGAACCTCATCAAATCCAGTCATATAGACAGGCGTGTAATCTGATACTGCCATGGAATGGATTAAGACCTGGTAACCCATAACCTTATCTTTCATGACTTGCAGCAAATCAGCTGTATTTTTTATTTCGATGATAGTCAAGTTTGGATGATTAACTGGCTTAACTGCCTGAAGAGTGGTAATCAAACAAACTTCGTGGCCAGCCTTTAGAAGAGTTTCGGTGATAATTTTTCCAAGTTTACCGGAAGAGTGATTGGTAATAGAACGAACTCTATCAATTTTTTCACTTGTACCACCAGAAGTAACTAAAATTTTCATAGAACTATTGTACAAAAAAATGAGCATTAAGTAAAATGAAAGCGATGTAACAAGGGCCGAAAATAGGATGTTAATCCATAGTTAAAATCTATAAAGGCATATAAAAATTTAAATAGAGTTAAAGAAAGTCTGTTATTTAGCGATATTCACGAACGTTACTAATCATAATGACTGTTAAAAATCTTGTTTTATGATATAATGAATTAACACATTAGAGGCTAGAGGAGTTTTTTATGAAAACAGATATTGAAATTGCACAGAGTATTGAGTTAAAACCGATCGTTGATGTTGTTGAGAAACTTGGTATTTCATATGATGATTTGGAGTTGTATGGAAAATACAAGGCTAAACTAAGCTTTGACAAGATTCGTGAAGTTGAGGCAAATCCAGTTGGTAAGTTGATTCTTGTTACAGCTATCAACCCAACTCCAGCAGGTGAAGGAAAATCAACCATTACCATTGGTCTTGCTGATGCTTTGAACAAGATTGGTAAGAAAACTATGATTGCTATCCGCGAACCTTCACTTGGCCCTGTTATGGGTATTAAAGGTGGAGCTGCTGGGGGTGGTTATGCCCAAGTGTTACCAATGGAAGACATCAACCTTCACTTTACTGGTGATATGCACGCAATCACAACTGCAAACAATGCTCTCTCTGCCTTGATTGATAATCACTTACACCAAGGAAATGAGCTAGGAATCGATCAACGTCGTATTCTCTGGAAACGTGTTGTTGACTTGAATGACCGTGCTCTTCGTCACGTAACTGTTGGTCTTGGTGGTCCACTTAATGGTATTCCACGTGAAGATGGTTTTGATATCACAGTTGCTTCAGAGATCATGGCTATCCTTTGTTTGGCAACTGATATTGAAGATTTGAAACGTCGTTTGGCTAATATCGTCATCGGCTACCGTTATGACCGCACACCAGTTTCAGTTGGTGATTTACAGGTTGAGGGTGCCTTGGCATTGATTTTGAAAGATGCTATTAAACCCAACTTGGTTCAAACAATTTATGGTACACCTGCATTCGTACACGGTGGCCCATTTGCCAATATTGCTCACGGATGTAACTCTGTATTGGCGACAAAAACAGCTCTTCGTTTAGCTGATTATACTGTAACAGAAGCTGGCTTTGGTGCAGACCTTGGTGCAGAGAAGTTCCTGGATATCAAGACTCCAAACTTGCCAACAGCTCCAAGTGCAGTAGTCATTGTAGCAACTCTTCGCGCCCTTAAAATGAATGGTGGAGTTACGAAGGATGCTCTAACACAAGAAAATGTAGAAGCAGTACGTGCTGGATTTGCAAACTTGAAACGCCACGTTGAAAATATCCGTAAGTTCGGTATTCCAGCGGTTGTTGCTATCAATGAATTTGTTTCTGATACAGAAGCTGAAATTGCAGCTTTGAAAGAACTATGTGCTTCAATCGATGTACCAGTCGAATTAGCTAGCGTATGGGCTGATGGAGCTGAAGGAGGAGTTGCTCTAGCTGAAACTCTCGTAAAAACAATCGACGAAAACCCAGCAAACTACACACGTCTCTATGACAACGACCTTTCTGTTCAAGAAAAAATCGAAAAGATTGTGACTGAAATTTACCGTGGTAGCAAGGTTAACTTTGAGAAGAAAGCTCAAACCCAAATTGCACAAATCGTACAAAATGGTTGGGATAAACTGCCAATCTGTATGGCCAAAACTCAATACAGTTTCTCAGATAATCCAAATGCACTTGGAGCACCTGAAAACTTTGAAATTACCATTCGTGAATTGGTACCAAAACTTGGTGCAGGCTTCATCGTTGCCTTAACTGGTGATGTCATGACTATGCCTGGACTTCCAAAACGTCCTGCCGCTCTCAATATGGATGTTGAAAGCGATGGAACTGTTCTTGGATTATTCTAATTCGAACACAAAAGACAACCTCTTTGATAAAGTTGTCTTTTTAACTACAAAAAAACTCCTAGAAATCATCTAGGAGTTTAGTTTTTATTTCATAGTTGGGAAAAGAAGTACATCACGGATAGTAGTAGTATCAGTGAGTAGCATGCAAAGACGGTCGATACCGATTCCCAAACCACCTGTTGGTGGCATACCATATTCAAGGGCTTCAATGTAGTCATAGTCAATACCAGTCGCTTCATCATCACCAAGTTCTTTTGCTTTAGCTTGGGCTTCAAATCGGCTAAGCTGATCGATTGGATCGTTCAACTCAGTGAAAGCATTTCCGTATTCTTTGGTCATGATAAAGAGTTCGAAACGGTCAGTAAAGCGTTCGTCTTCAGGGTTCTTCTTAGCAAGTGGAGATACTGCTACTGGATGTCCATAGACAAAGGTTGGTTGAATCAATGTTTCTTCAACAAATTCTTCAAAGAAAGCATTGATAATGTGACCGACTTCTGTATAGTGTTTCTCAACTGGAACTTTCTTGTCAGCTGCGATAGCTTTAGCTTCTTCGAAGGTCATGTCTTGCCAGAAATCAACACCTGTAATTTCTTTGATAGCATCAACCATGTGTACACGTTTAAATGGTTCGTTAAGTTTAATCTCAGTTCCTTGATAAATAACTGGAGCATCGCCTTTAACAGCTTTTGCAACGTGTTGAATAATACCTTCAGTCAAGTCCATGATATCTTGGAAGTCTGCATAAGCTTGGTAAACCTCGATAGAAGTGAACTCAGGATTGTGTGTAGCGTCCATTCCTTCGTTACGGAAGATACGACCAATCTCATAGACACGTTCCATACCACCAACGATAAGACGTTTCAAGTGAAGCTCAGTCGCGATACGAAGCACCATGTCAATGTTTTGCGCATTGTGGTGAGTGATAAATGGACGCGCAGATGCTCCACCAGCTTCATTGTGAAGCACTGGTGTTTCCACTTCAAG
>CAKPXD010000093.1 GCA_934201655.1 uncultured Streptococcus sp.
TAAACACACTACTAAACACACTACTCCTTCTTTCGCTGAAGAATTTCAATCACTTGGGCTTAAAGGAAAGGTTGAAGTAGTTGATAAACACAGAGAGATTGAAGCATTTTATGGAACAGCCTACAAGCTAACATATACAGAAAAATTATCAGATGGAACTATTTTAAAAGAAACTACTACTGCACAAATTCAAGGAAGAAGTGGAGAACATTTATCAAATTTCTTTCTTCTTTCAGGAACAGATCTCGAAACACTTCTTAATGACAAAGAAAAGGCACTGTTTCACACTGTCAAACAAGATGAATTCAGTTTCTTACTAGATGTAAATCAAAAAAGACCGAATCTTCAACAAGAAGAAGATAGTATCAAAAATGCTACTGCTGACAAAATAAATAAGCTTTTTGATACACCAGAAAAAATTGCTTCTAGTTTTGAATTTAGAAAATATCCTATAGAAAACTACTATGTTGCAATGATTAAGCAGGCTGTCAGCAATCGAGAAAAAGGGGATTCTGACGCAGCTGGTTTTTATAATATTACAACAAAAAATCTCATGAAAAACAAAGGTCTTACTCTCGATTTTGATTGTGACCTTTCGAAAATCAAGGTAGAAAATGGTAGCCCTGTGGAGACCTTAAAGGAAAAATTCTTATCTTTACCAAAAAACTCATTTTCCGATGGAATTTATAACATTAATTGTTATTATGAAAATAGAATACAGAAGAAAGTTGAAGTTACCTGCCCATTTGTTGTTGAAGATGGAGTGGGACACTTTGAGGAGGATGTAATCGAAGGAAATCAAAAAAATTAGTTATTTTTGATACTAAAACAAGTTGATAGCAGTACGACTTCTATTATTTGTAACCCTCGTAAAAAAAGCCAAGTCATATAGACTTGGCTTTTTTATGGCTATTTATGTTAGCTCATTGAAGTCCCAGATTTGATCCATCCAGCCTTCATAGAAGTCTGGTTCGTGGCAGACCATAAGGATTGAGCCTTTATATTCTTTCAAAGCACGTTTGAGTTCGTCCTTGGCATCCACATCCAAGTGGTTGGTAGGCTCGTCAAGTATAAGTACATTATTCTCTCGATTCATCAAGAGACAGAAACGAACCTTGGCTTGTTCTCCACCTGATAGAACTTGAATCTGGCTTTCGATATGCTTGGTTGTCAAACCACAGCGGGCAAGGGCTGCACGAACTTCTGCTTGATTGAGGGCCGGAAAGGCATTCCAGACTGCTTCTAGAGGTGTTTGGCGATTGCCACCTTCCACTTCTTGTTCAAAGTAGCCGAGTTCTAGATAATCACCGCGTTCAACTTCACCAGCAATTGGCGGGATAATACCTAAAAGGGACTTCAAGAGGGTTGTTTTACCGATACCATTGGCACCGATGATGGCAACCTTTTGATTGCGCTCAAAGGTAAGATTTAATGGCTTTGTAAGTGGGCGGTCGTAACCAATCTGTAAGTCTTTGGCTTGGAAGATAAAGCGTCCAGGTGTACGAGCTGGTTTAAAATCAAATGACGGCTTTGGTTTCTCACTTTGAAGCTCGATAATGTCCATCTTATCCAATTTCTTCTGGCGAGACATGGCCATGTTACGAGTTGCGACACGCGCCTTATTACGGGCTACGAAATCCTTGAGGTCAGCAATTTCTTTCTGTTGACGCTCATAGGCTGCTTCCAGCTGCGATTTCTTCATGGCATAGACTTCTTGGAACTGATAGTAATCGCCAGAATAACGAGTTAACTGTTGATTCTCCACATGATAGACGATATTGATCACATCATTGAGGAAAGGAATATCGTGAGAGATAAGAACAAAGGCATTTTCATAGTTTTGAAGATAACGCTTGAGCCAGTCAATATGCTCAGCATCCAAATAGTTGGTAGGCTCATCCAAAAGCAAGATATCTGGCTTTTCAAGAAGAAGTTTGGCTAAAAGTACCTTGGTTCTTTGTCCACCTGACAAGGCTGTTACATCTGTATCCATCCCATAATCCATAACACCAAGAGCACGAGCAACCTCATCAATCTTAGCATCCAAGGTATAGAAATCACGGCTTTCCAAACGGTCTTGAAGTTCGCCAACTTCTTCCATTAGGGCATCAATATCAGCGCCCTCTTCTGCCATTTCCATGTAGAGTTCATTGATACGTGCTTCTGCCTTAAATAACTCATCAAAAGCAGTACGAAGGACATCACGCACGGTTTGGCCTTCTTTTAACACAGCGTGCTGGTCAAGGTAGCCTGCGGTCACATATTTGGACCATTCCACCTTACCTTCATCAGGTAACATTTTACCAGTTACGATGCTCATAAAGGTTGATTTCCCTTCACCGTTAGCACCAACTAATCCGATGTGTTCACCTTTGAGGAGACGGAAGGATACGTCTTCAAAAATCGCACGGTCACCAAAACCGTGACTTAAATTTTTTACTTCTAAGATACTCATTTTAATTCCTTATCTTGTTTTTATGTAGTAGTTTATAAAGGACCCAAGCCAGGTAACCACCCAAAGTGTTGGTCCATAAATCATCAATCTCAAATACCCGATTAAAATCAAAGAAAAAATCTAGAACTAGCTGTGTGCACTCGATGCTTAAGCTCAATAAAAAGCTTAACAAAATCACACGCTTCGTTTTTCTTAGACTAGGGATGAGATAGAGAAGCTGGAAAATTAAAGGGAAGAGCAAGAGGATATTTAAAGCATTTTGTAAAAAAATCCAAAATAGTTGTATAGGGCTGGTTACTTCTCCCAGATTCCAAAGGGAGTTAAAAGGCGTCAAAAGAAAAACCAGGCGTCCAAAAGTTTGAATACCTGGAGTTTCCACTCCTGTAGGAAGTTGAGGCTGGGGAGTAAAACAAAAACAGACGATACAAAGACTGTATAACACGATTCCCAGGCTTAGTAATGTTTTTCGATTCATCTTATGGATTTACTTCGGCTACTGCTTTTTGGCGGTCACGTTTCATGGTATTTGAACGCAATTGTCCACATGCTGCATCGATATCAGTACCGTGTTCCTGACGAACAACACAGTTGATGCCTTTTTTCTTGAGTGTATCATAGAAGGCCATGACACGCTCTTTGGGACTACGACTGTATTGGTCGTGCTCACTGACCGGGTTGTAAGGAATCAAGTTAACATAAGACAATTTCTTGATATTCTTGAGCAATTCTGCCAACTCAAGTGCCTGCTCCACTCCATCATTAACTTCATTCAGCATGATATACTCAAAAGTTACACGGCGGTTGGTTGTTTCGATGTAATACTCAATCGCTGCAAAGAGTTTTTCAATTGGAAAGGCACGGTTAATCTTCATGATGCTTGAACGAAGTTCGTTGTTTGGCGCATGAAGTGAGACAGCAAGGTTAACCTGTACACCTTCATTAGCAAATTCACGGATTTTGTGAGCCAAACCTGAAGTTGATACTGTGATATGGCGAGCGCCGATTGCCATTCCCTTATCGTCATTGATGGTACGGATAAAGTTCAAAACATTATTGTAGTTATCAAATGGCTCTCCAATACCCATAACAACGATATGGCTAACACGCTCATCTTGACCACGTTCGTCAAAATATTTTTGAACAAGCATAATTTGAGCTACAATTTCTCCGTTATTGAGGTCACGTTGCTTCTTGATCAAACCTGACGCACAGAAGGTACAACCGATATTACATCCTACCTGCGTAGTGACACAGACTGATAAACCGTAGTGTTGGCGCATAAGAACAGTCTCAATCAACATACCGTCTGGCAACTCAAAGAGGTACTTCACAGTACCATCGGCTGACTCTTGAACAATACGTTGTTTCAAGGGATTGACTACAAACTGCTCGTTGAGTTTGGCAATCAAATCCTTAGACAAGTTAGTCATTTCTTCAAATTTCTGAACACGTTTACGGTAAAGCCATTCCCAGATTTGATCCGCTCGGAATTTCTTTTCTCCTTGCTCTAAGACCCATTCTTGCATTCCTTGACGAGTTAAACTATAAATCGACGGTTTCATCTTTTCTCCTTATTTTCTAGTCTTTCTTACGGATGACGAAATGACGTTGTCCCTTTTCTTCATTCTGTGGTTTCTGCTCTTTACGACGACGTCTATTTCTCTTGTCTGTATGATTTTTTTTCTTATTTTGAGAAGACTTTTTCCCTTTACGGTTGTCTTTCTCTTCTTCTTTCTTGCGCATTTTTTGGTCAAATGGTGCTCGTTTAGGAGTCTCATTTTCTAAGACAAAGTAGGCACAACCATAGCTACAATACTCGAGTAGGTAATCTTGTAAACGACTGATTTTCTCGAGAGATTCTTCAGCTCGCTCATTTTTGTAGAAACCACGTAAGCGCAACTGCTCATTGCTCCAGTCTCCTACAATATAATCATACTTGTTTAAAACTTCCGAAAAGCGTTGAGTAAAAGCTGTTGCATCAAAGGCTTCCTTACTATTTTCAACCAAGTTGAAGGTAAATCCTTCAGCCTCGACTTTATCTCCAGATAGATGAAATTCTGGACCAGGGAATTTATTGTAATTGTATAATTCAGGTGCAATTTCTTTACGCATAATATTCCTTTTTAACGTTTACTTAATACTCTATTTTACCATATTTTTGCCATATTTACATCTTTTGATTTAAAATGAAAAAAGTCTGACGATTTCACCCTTTAATTCTAAAAGACACAACTGTACTAAAAAGAAAAAACTGGGAAAACCCAGTTTTTAAATATTATAGGTAAAGTAATTTGAAAAGTGCTACAGCGGCAATAGCAGCAGCAATCGGTGCAACTACTGGTACCCAAGCATACCACCATTTTGAATCACCCTTGTGTTCACCAAGGATTGATTTAGGAAGTACAGCGTGAAGAAGACGTGGTCCAAAGTCACGAGCTGGGTTCAAACCTGGTCCTGAAGGTCCACCAAGTGAAGTAACCAAAGCCATTACCAAGAAACCAAGTGCCAAGTGTGCAATACCAAGACCTGGTGACAAGAATGGAGCTACTTGTGTTTTCGCTTGTTCAAGATATGTAGCGACTTGTTCTTGAGGAATTGTTTGACCTTGTGCAGTCGCTTGTGCCACTTGTTCATTAATCAACGCTTGAGCTTTTGTAACTAACTCAGCACCAAAGAAGTTCTTTGTTAAACCAAGTGCTGCAAAGAAAAGAACAAATGATCCAATAAACTCATTGATAAATCCGTTCACAGTTGCTGCATAACGTGATTCTTTTGTTCCGTGGTCGATACTTGAAATTGTTGAAAAAGTTCCCAAGATGTTATTTGGATTTTCTGTTTTCAAGTAGTAGGGACGGTGAGTCGCAACAACCAAGGCTTGTCCGAAGATTGCTCCCAAAACTTGCGCGATGATGTATTGGGCTACTTGTGACCAAGGGAAGAGACCGCTAACTGCAAGTCCAAGAGTGAAGGCTGGGTTGATATGGTTACCAGAAACGTTACCAAACATCAAAGCAGGGATCATAACCCCCATACCGTAACCAACAGCGATAACGAGCCAGCCACTTTGGTGACCTTTCGTACCTTTAAGTTCAACGTTGGCAACTGCACCATTACCTAAGATAATCAAGATGGCTGTTCCCAAAAATTCAGTGGCATATTTGACTGCCCATGTGAAATCCATTGATAGATTCTCCTTAATATTTTTTTGACAATCCCTATTCTATCAATTTTTAAGGCTTTTAGCAACAGATTTTCTAAAAGAATCCTATGGAAACGCTTTTATTTAGGGCTTTTAAAAAGAGAGTGGGACAGAAATCGGTAATTCGTTAGAATTCGATTTCGTCGTCCCACCTCCGCACAGTTGAGT
>CAKPXD010000094.1 GCA_934201655.1 uncultured Streptococcus sp.
GTAGAGCCCACTCAACCACTGCGTCTTGCTCGACAATCCAAAGATAATTGAGAGGCTAGGACTTTTGTCCCAGCCTCTTCATATCCTATTACTGACGCTGACCAAAATCCTTAATCATCTGCTCCATTTCCTCACGACTTGGTGTCGTAAGCATATAGAGATAGTCTCCTTGCAATTCAGCAAAGGCTGCCGGCATAATTTTCTTTACTTTGAACTGCTGACCATATTTAGCGAGCAAGTCTTCTTCTGAATAAACATAGTTAGCATTGGCGCGACGAGATGTTGCTAAGCAATACTGGGTTTCAAACGGAGACTCTGGGAATGCTTCACCTGCAACGATAGCTGCATAGCCCTTGTACAAATCCAAGGAATGCGCATAGTTATAGACATCAATAGTGAAGCCACCTGCTGGACGGTTATTGTACTCAATGGCAATATAATCATCACCCTCACGGAAGAACTCGATATGGAAGAAACGTTCTTTCATACCAAATTCCTTGACGATAGCCTCACCATACTTGCGAAGTTTCGGATCCATATCTTTAAGAACATAATAAGAATTGTCCATCTTGTAAATCATGAGATCAAGGGGTGTATGTGCATAGTCAAAGGTAGTTGAAAAGACAATATTCCCGTCTCTATCCACCAAACCATCGAAGGTACAGATTTCACTAGAGGTAACAAATTTTTCAAAGAAATAAACTGTTGAATGGTCCCATTCAGCCTTAAAGTGGTTTACATCATCTTCTGTTTCAAGTTTGAAGGTTGCTGCTGCACCAACTCCATTATCAGGTTTGGCAATCATGGGAAGTCCAATTTCTTTCACAGCTTTGTCAACATCTGCTTCTGTTTCAATGACAGCACCTGGCACAACTGGAACTCCAGTTTTTTGGAAGAGTTTTTTCATTTCAGACTTGAACTTGGTCTTCTTGAGGTCTTCTGGTTCGGCACCAAAAACATTGAACTGTTCACGAAGAGCAGCATCCAACTCTAGCCAGTATTCATTATGAGATTCGATGCGGTCAATTGGACCATGCTTATAGAAAAGAAAGGCAACTGCTCGTTTAACCTCATCGATATTTTCAAGATTATCAACTCGGAAGTACTCCGTCAAGCTATTGCGTAATGGTTCATCTAGTTGTTCGTAGGGTTCTTGCCCAATCCCTAGAACTGTGATTCCTTTATTGGCTAGCTCAATACTAAATTGCTGAAAATTTTGTGGGTAATAGGGTGAAATTACAAGATAATTCATAAGCAACTCCTTTTATAGACTCATATGACCGAGGAAATAAGGCATTTGTTTGCGCCACCATTCCCAGTCATGGGCAACATCGTGCCCCCATTCTGCAAACCAGGCAGGAATTTGTTTTTGGTCAAAGGCTTCTTTTAACTTGTAGTAAGAAGGAAGGCCATCCTGTTCCCAAGCACCTAGTCCTGTACAGATGACAATCTCAGCCTGACGGTAACGATCGATAAACCAACCATCATTTTGATTCCAGATATAGTCTACTGGTGAATTTTGATAGATAGCATCATCGTTGTAGTAATCTCCAACAAAGAAACGAGCATCATAGACACCACTGAGGGCAATTACCTTTGTAAAGACATCTGGATGCTGGAGGAAAAAGTTAAGTGCATGGTAAGCTCCCATAGAGCATCCTGTTGTCATCATACCGTCAAACCAGCCTGTCTTGTGCTTGATAAAAGGAATAGCTTCTTCAATCACATATCGTTCATAGGCACGGTGCATCTCAGCTTGATCATGACTATTTTTCCAAGTCGCAAGCCAGCTCTCACTATCTACACTTGAAAGGGTAAAGAACTGCACGCGACCTTCTTCAATAAAGGATGCACAAGCATCAATCATCCCAAAATCATAGTATTCATTGTGGCTACCACCTGAGGAAGCAAAGACAACCACTGGGATACCTGCGTGTCCGTAACGATTAACATACATTTCACGGTTAAGATGACCACTCCAGTGGCTAAGATGTTCAATATTCATATCCTGTCTCCTTTATACTAATTACCAATTTTCTGCAAAAAAGCGTAGGCAAGCTGGAAGATTTTCTGACCATGGCACTTCATGGTGAATGGCTCCAGCCTGAACCTTGAGAGAGATATTTTCCAACTCAACTCCTCCTGCTATCAAATCATGATAATAGCGAAGAGAAGAGTCAATATAGGCCTGCTTAATATTACCAGCCATAAGGGTCTTATCCGTGTCATCTGCTTCTTCCGTTCCAACATAGATGAAGACACGCTGGTCAGGTAATAGTTTTTTACGCTCCATATAGCGATCAAAGGCCTCTTGGTGAAGCCAGTTGGCTGATGAGAACACTCCCAAACACCCAATCTGATCCTGATACTCCAAGCCAATAAACTGGGTAATATTGCCACCTAGAGAAGACCCAACCATAGCAGTGTGTTTGCGGTCAGACTTTGTACGATAGTTTTCATCGATAAAGGGTTTAACCACTTCCATGACAAACTCAGCGTACTCGACTCCCTTACCACCAAACTGTTGGCCGGGAATATTAGACTCTTGGAATTTCCATGCCGCATACTCGTTCATTCGACCAAGCCCATCATTGTCAATAGCCACAACAATCATACGGCTAATATCTGGATTCCGTTTAATGGTAGGAATGATCTTCCATGAATGACCGACATAGGATTCTTTACTGTAAAAGACATTTTGACCATCATGGAAATAGACAACCGGATAAGTTCGATCCGTGTCTTTCTCGTAGTTTTTCGGGAGAAGAACACGTACACGGCGCTCCTTGCCTGTGTAGGGAACCTTGAGTTTATGCTCTCGCATTTTCAGGTAAAAGTAGGATTGATTCATTGTCAGAAAACTCTCTATATTCAAAATTTTACCTAATTATATCATAAAAATATAAAAAAAGTCAGTTTCCGTCCAAATTTAGGACAATAAACTAACTTTTTTTACTTATTTTATTTTTTCCTCTGGTTTTTCTGATTAAAGGAGGTCATCAATTAACTCATCAACCGCATCTTTCTCAGCTTGAGGGGTAATTTCAGTAATCATAATTCCTGCTACTGCTCGCTCAACCAATCCTTCAACATCCATACGTGTTTCATACTGTTCAGCATTCTTAATTTTAGGATTTGTTTTGGGACGATCAGGCGCAAAAATCGTACAGCAGTCTTCAAAAGGTTGGATAGAAATTTCAAAGGTATCAATTTCTTGTGCAATGTCAATGATTTCTAATTTATCCATGGTCACAACTGGTCGGATAATCGGTGTATTGGTTACGGCATTGATAGCCTGCATACTTTCTAGGGTTTGGCTTGCCACCTGACCAAGACTTTCACCATTGATGATGACCAAACCATTTCTCACTTCACGGATACGGTCTGTAATGCGCATCATAAAGCGACGAGTCAGAGTCATGAGATAAGCTTCTGGAGCCTTAGCCTTAATCTCTTCTTGAATCTCCGTGAATGGCACTTCGATAAACTGGATATTCCCACCGAACTTAGTCAATTTACGGGTTAGATCCTGAGCTTTCTTGAGGGCACCTGGACTAGTATATGGTGGACTAGCAAAGTGAACAGCCTCGATATCTACTCCACGTTTCAAAGCAAGATAACCTGCTACAGGAGAGTCAATCCCCCCTGACAACATGAGCATACCTTTCCCAGAAGTGCCAACTGGCAAACCACCAGCCCCACGAATGGTCTCATAGGAAAGATAAGCCGCCTCTTCACGAATCTCCACTTGTAGATTGATATCGGGATTTTTCATCTGGGCTTGTACATTTGGAATGGCATCAAAAACAGCACCACCAAGAACTTGGTTGAGTTCACGACTATCCAGTTCAAAGTTGTGATCACTACGTTTGCTAGAAATCTTAAAGGTCATGCCTTCCTTATAGATGTCCTGCATAATCTCTTGAACAGCAGATTTAAGAACTTCTACAGATTTTTCAACCTTATATACTGGAGAAAAGTTTTGAATCCCGAAAACCTGTTTGAGAGACTCAGCTACTGCTGCATAGTCGGCTCCATTAAGATAAGCATGGGCACGGTCGCGATCAGCAGTTACCTTGACTTGAGGATAAATAGACAAAACGTCTGAGATATTATTACGTAGTTTATTGATGAAACGCATCCGGTTTTTACCCTTGGTTGAAAGCTCTCCGTAGCGAATCATAATTTCTGAATACTGCATGAATACTCCTATCTTACTTTTCTAGTTTGATTGTAAATTAATTTTAGTTTGGTCAAAAATTGCTCAACTTGACTCATGTCATTTTCTAGGTCTAGGCTGACGCGTACTGCTGACTGGGCCTTATCTTTTTCAACCCCCATGGCAATCAAGGTACCAGCAGGTTTTCCTGCCTTGGACGAGCAAGCAGAGGTTGTGGAAATGAAAATATCATAGTCTTCAAATGCATGAACGATGACTTCACCACGGACACCCCTAATCCCAAAAGTCAGAATATGAGGCGCAAATTCTTCCTCACCTGAGAAAACAAAAATATCTGGATATTCGAGTAGAGCTTGACGGATGACTGCCTTCATCTGACTCGTTTTGTTAGAAAACAATTCCAATTTTTCCATAGCTAGACGCAGTGCCTTGGCTGTTGCTGCAATTCCTGCTACATTCTCAGTTGTTGAACGATAGTCACGCTCTTGGCCACCGCCAGTTAATAGGGGGGTGATTTTCTTGCCAGACTTGATATAGACAAATCCAACACCACGAACTCCGTGGAATTTATGACTAGAAAAAGTCGCAAAATCCACTCGGTCAGTCAGGTAGGATTCTGTTGGAATCTTAGCTAAAGCTTGAACCGCATCAACATGGAAGGAGATAGTCGGCTTATCTGCTAAAAGTTCCGAGATAGCTTCAATAGGTTGGATTGAACCAATTTCATTGTTAACAGCCATGATAGAAACTAATGTCGTATCAGCTCGAAGCAAATTTGCTAAGGCATCTACATCTACAAAACCTTTTTCATCTACTGGCGCAAAATCCACTTCAAAACCTTGACTTTTCAACCAAAGAGCAGACTCCTTAACCGCTGGATGCTCAATTTCTGACACGATGATGTGTTTACCAAACTGAGCTTTTTCAAAAGCGACACCTTTGATAACCCAGTTATCTCCTTCGGTACCACCAGAGGTAAAGAATACTTCTTCGCTTTTCTTACCAATTAAGGCTGCAATCTGCTGACGAGAAGCTTCTAAAATTCTGGTAGACTGATCACCCAAACGATGAAGGCTAGATGGATTACCAATAATTTTTGCAGACACCTGCATGTAAGTTTCAAGTACTTCAGGATAAGGCTTGGTCGTAGCCGAATTATCAAAGTAAATCATTGTTTCTCACACTTTCTAAAATCACTCCTTCTATTGTAACACGAAACAGTTCAGGCGACAAGAAATGCCGTTCAGGTTCATTTAAGTTTTTTTTAAAGATTTTGGGTATAATGAATCATGGTAAAGGAGAGAAATTATGTCTAACTATCGCAGAAAATCAAAACCCAAAACTGAACATATCAAAAAAGGCTTTACCGTCTTTCAAAAAACAATTGCAACTTTAGCCAGTATCCTTGGTTTGATTACAGCTAGTATCACTATCATGAATGCTTTAGATAAAAACAAGGATCATAAAGATACGACTCCACAAACAACCATTATCAAGGAAGTTCAAAAGGAAGCTCCCGCTGAATCCAATGCACCTG
>CAKPXD010000095.1 GCA_934201655.1 uncultured Streptococcus sp.
TGCACTTCTTCTGCTACTTCCGTAGGTTGCAACTCCTCTTTTTCTACTAATTCTTCATTAGTAGAATGTTCATCAAAATTACTCATAATAGTCTCCTTTCTTACCCTCATTCTAGCAGAAAAGAATATATTTGTAAATTTTAAATATATATTTATACACTATTTCAACTTTTAGATGTCTTTCTTTATTTTTATGATATACTGAATACAAAACTCCTACAGAAGGAAATCGCTATGAAACCTATACTTGAAACCATTGATACCCGCTTTGGCACCGCTAGCAAGCATGCCTTTTCACGAGGCAATACACTACCATACACTGGAGTGCCTTTTGGGATGAATTACTTTGTTCCACAAACTAGTGACCAGGAAGGGTCTTGGTTTTTTGATCCCCATCTTCCTATCTTTCAGGGTATTCGACTAACCCATCAGCCTAGCCCTTGGATTGGCGATTATTCTTGGTTGCTACTGACTCCTGTTACAGGAGAAATCAGTGGCGACACCCTCTTCCATCGTCAGTCTTCTTATAACCTTGATCGTGCTATTTTCAATCCTCATTTTCTAAAGATTTTCTCTTTGCGCTATCAGATTGAAACCCAGTTGAGTCCTACTTGCTATGGAGCTTCTATTCAGATAAAACAAGTACAAGGAAAGAACCTCTCACTCTATGTGCATGCAGCTGATGAACTGACAGTCGAACAAGTCGATAAGCGAACTCTTGTCCTGAGACAAACAGGCGAAACCGAAACCAATAAAAATCCTCTCGTCATGTTCACTGCCCTCGCATTCTCTAAGGATATTCTATCTATCAATCAAGAGGGACAGGACTGGCGGATTGACTTGGTTGGAGCGGAAGTTCAAGTTCAACTGGCAACTTCTTTTATTTCCAAAGAACAAGCCCTCTTTAATCTTCTTAAACAAGATTTTGAAGAAACGAAATCAGAGGCTAAAGCAAGTTGGGAAAACCTTCTAGGTCGTTTTGATGTCGTGGAAACTGGCTCTGTAGACCGAACATTTTTTGACCACTGCCTCTACAGACTTTTCCTCTTCCCGCAAACCTTTTATGAGGTAAATGAGCAAGGCGAAAACATCCATATGGATCTAGCTTCAGGAACGATCAAGCCTGGTCTACTCTTTACCAACAATGGCTTTTGGGATACCTTCCGTACTTCATTCCCACTCTTTGCCTTGATTATTCCGGAATACTATCGCCAATTTCTTGAGGGCTTCCTCAATAGCTATCGAGATACTGGTTATCTGCCTAAGTGGCTGGCTCCTGACGAACGAGGCATGATGCCTGGCACCTTGATTGATGGCCTTATTGCTGATAGTGCTTGTAAAGGCATGGTGCCTGAGCTTGAGGATGAATTTCTCAAAGCCATGATTGAAACTGCTACTAAGGCAGATCCAAAGGCTATCAACGGGCGACACGGCCTGGCCCAATATCAAGAACTTGGCTACCTATCCACAGATTATCATGAAAGTGTCAGCCATACCCTAGACTATGCTTACAGTGATTTTTGTATCTCTACTTGCGCAGCAAAATTAGGTCAAGAAGAGCTAGCTCAAATCTATGCTCACTATTCTAAGAATTATCAAAATCTATTTGACCCTGAAACAGGCTACATGAGGGCGCGTGATGTAGATGGCAACTTCCGTCCTGACTTTTCTCCTTATAGTTGGGGTCGTGACTACGCTGAGTGTTCAGCCGTTCAAGCCAGTCTCGGTGTCTTACATGACATTTCTGGGCTGAGCCAACTAATGGGGGGAAAAGAAGCCTTTAGCGACTATCTTTTGAAAACTTGCCAAAGTCTCCCACTCTTTGAAACGACGGGTTATGGATATGAAATTCATGAAATGAGCGAAATGGCAACAGCGCCATTTGGTCAACTAGCCATTTCAAACCAACCAAGCTTCCACATCCCTTATCTTTTCCGATATAGTAATTATCCTCAATATACCAGTCTCTTAATCAAGACCCTTCGTCAAAAAGCCTTTCGATCTGGCTGGGATGCTTATCCAGGAGATGAGGATAACGGTAGTCTCTCCGCCTGGTATGTCTGGTCTGCTCTTGGATTTTACCCGACCTGCCCAGGAAAAGCAAACTATGACCTTGGAATTCCACTCTTTGACCACCTTCGTGTCTATCTTGCAGAAAAAGAACAGTGGTTGGATATTCGTACTCAGCAAAATCATGAACACTTCCACTTTGTCCAAGACTGTCGATTGGACGGGAAAGAAAAACAAACCATCAGTCATCAGGAACTGCTTAATGCTCAAACCCTTGACTTTAATCTCAGTTGGTTACCAAAACATTAATAACCTAACCCCTTTGTCACGTGCAAAGGGGCTTTTTATTTCTACAATGTTATCCACAAACTGTGAATAACCTTCAACTTTTCTTCGGAAAATATTTTCAAGATTTTCCAAAACATATTTCCAACCCAAGTATCTATGATTTACAATAGAAATTCTGTTAGAATCCTTGTCCCATCAGGATTTATACTAGTTTATCTTATCTTATAATTCCTAAATTTCTTGTCCCCTTTACAAACGATAGCTATAAAAATATTTATAATAGGCTAGTGTCGAGTTATCCACAAGTTGTGGATAACCTTTTTCTTAACCAACAAGCTCCACTCTCTATCTGTTAGCTAGGTTTTACTTTTTTTATAGTAAATTTCAAATTTTGTTAGGCGCTTTCAAAAAAACATGATATACTGAAATTATCAGAAAAGGAGACATTATGAAAAAAGATCAACACCAACTTAATTGGCTGATGGTTTCTCTGATCGCTTTCAACATGGTTTGGGGGCTAGGAAACGTCGTCAACAACTATTCTCAACAGGGAATTTCCGTCGTCGTATCTTGGGTTTTAATCCTCGCACTCTACTTTATCCCATATTCACTCATCGTCGGACAACTAGGTTCTACCTTTAAGGAGAGCGGAAGCGGTGTTAGTGACTGGGTTGAAAAAACATCAACCAAACGTCTCGCCTACTTTGCTGCTTGGACCTACTGGGTTGTGCATATCCCTTATCTCGCACAAAAACCTCAAGGAATCCTGATTCCGCTTGGTTGGGCCTTACAAGGTAACGGACAATTTCTTAAACAAATCGACATCCACTGGATTGTTATTCTCTGCTTACTGATCTTTGGACTTTTCCTCTACCTTTCTACAAAGGGATTGACAACTCTAAAAGTCATCGGTAGCTTGGCAGGAAGTGCTATGCTGATTATGTCTTTACTCTTTGTGCTTTTGGCTGTCGGTCTGCCTTTCATTAAACCAGACATCCAATTTGCGACACCACACATGGATCAACTGAGCACCTACATTCCAAATTTTGATTTTTCTTATTTTACAACGATCTCACTACTAGTCTTTGCAGTTGGTGGTTGTGAAAAAATTTCCCCTTATGTGAATCAAACTCGCAACCCTGCAAAAGAATTTCCAAAAGGTATGATTGTCATGGCCATCATGGTAGGTCTCTCTGCTATCCTTGGTTCAGTTGCCATGGGAATGCTATTTGATGGCAACAACATCCCTGAAGACCTCATGCGTAATGGTGCTTATCAAGCCTTCCAAATGTTAGGAAATTCTTGGGGAGTTGGAAACCTATTTGTCGTGATCTACGCTCTTACAAACATGGTCGGACAAATCGCTGCGCTTGCCTTCTCTATTGACGCACCATTGCAAATCCTACTCAATAACGCTGACGAAAACTACATCCCAAGCTGGCTTCGCAAACGTACTGAAAAAGGTGTCCTCATTAACGGCTACCTCCTTACAGGCGTCCTCGTTAGCCTTATCATCATCCTTCCAATTTTTGGTATTCAGGAAATTGATGGACTTGTAAAATGGATGACCAACCTCAATTCTATCGTAATGCCAATGCGTTATCTCTGGGTATTCCTTGCCTACATGATGCTCAATCGCGCTTGGAAAACATACAAAAATGCCGAATACAAGTTTGTGAACAATCCTAAGCTTGGCTTTGTGATCGGTACTTGGTGCTTCCTCTTCACTGCCTTTGCTTGTATCCTAGGTATGGTTCCAAAAATTAGCTATGCTGAGAATCCAACTGCTTGGCAATTCTCTCTTCTTACAAACATCTTGACCCCAATTATTCTGATTGGTTTAGGTGTTATTCTACCAATCCTTGCAAAAAAAGAACAAAAGAAACAAATCAAATAAATCCTACTATTAGCTAGATAGTTTCACTTTTGTCTTTTCCTGAAAGAAAAATCCCTTTGAACCATAATGTTCAAGGGGATTTCTTTTTGTCTGATAGGCTATTTCTACTTAGCTTCGTACCAAGTTACGCCTTCATTTTCATCAGCAATCAGTGGCACACTAAGTTGAATGGCTTCTTCCATGGTTTGTTTGACAAGTTTTTTAATAGCTACCAATTCTGACTTAGGCACTTCAAGAACAATTTCATCGTGTACTTGTAACAGCATCTTAGTTTGATAACCACCTGCTACCAAGGCTTTATCTAGCTGAATCATAGCGATTTTGAGGATATCTGCAGCCGATCCTTGAATAGGTGAGTTGATAGCTGTACGTTCCGCAAAACCACGAATGTTAAAGTTACGCGAATTGATATCTGGCAACTCACGACGACGTTTGAAGAGAGTCTCTACATAACCCTTATCACGCGCTTCACGCACCACTTCATCCATGTAGTTTTTAATACCTGGGAAGCGTTCAAAGTAGGTATCGATATAGGCCTTCGCCTCTTTACGGCTAATGCCGAGATTATTCGATAAACCAAAGTCTGAAATTCCGTAAACCACTCCAAAGTTGACAGCCTTGGCATTGCGACGGTCATTCGGAGTCACATCCTCAGGACGTTCAATTCCAAAGACCCGCATAGCTGTCGAGGTATGGATATCAGCTCCCTCTTGGAAAGCCTTGATTAAATGCTCATCTTTAGAGATATGCGCCAAAACGCGCAATTCAATCTGTGAATAGTCAGAGCTGAGAAGGACACTATCCTCCCACTCTGGCACAAAAGCCTTACGAATAAGACGACCTTGTTCCAAGCGAACAGGAATATTTTGCAAGTTTGGATCCACACTAGACAGACGCCCTGTCTGGGTTAAATCTTGGACATAGCGCGTGTGAATCTTGCCATCATGCAAAATCCAGTCCTGCAAACCAATCACATAAGTCGATTGAATCTTAGCAATCTGACGGTAATCGAGAATTTTCTTAACGATTGGGGCAATAGGGGCTAGACGTTCCAGGACATCTACTGCTGTCGAGTAACCTGTCTTGGTTTTCTTGGTGTATTCGAGAGGGAGACCTAGCTTTTCAAAAAGCAATTCGCCAAGTTGTTTAGGCGAGTTGATATTAAATTCCTGACCAGCTAGTTCATAAATCTCTTGCGTCAGCTTTTCAATGACAAGCTCATTTTCAGCCTGCATCTCAAGCAAGGTTTCTTTTTTGACCTTGATTCCAGCGATTTCCATCTTAGCTAGAACAAGGGCCAGAGGTTGCTCCATGTTATAAAGGAGGTCTAATTGTCCATTTTCACTTAACTTGTCAAGCAAAACAGGTTCAGTTTCAACTAAAACAGCAACTTTACGAGCCAAGTGCTCCAAGAATTTCTCTCTCTCTGGGATAGCTTTCTTGACACCCTTACCATAGAAGGTTTCATCATCGACTAGGTAAGTTTGGCCGTAGAGACTAGCGAT
>CAKPXD010000096.1 GCA_934201655.1 uncultured Streptococcus sp.
CGGATTGAAAGATAAGGTTGGAACATTGTCTAACAAAGAAGCAGCCAAACTCTTGGCCAGTGATGGTATGCTGTTAAAACGTCCGATACTAGTTGAAAATGGTCTTGTAAAACAAATTGGCTATCGTAAATCATACAATAACTTGGATTTGAATTAGTTTTTTTCTATCTCTTCGATAGGTAAAATATATAACCTCCCACTTTTAAAGTATGATAAACTAGAAGGTAGATGAAATCTGATATGCTCGTAGCAAATATTTTTAATTAGAGCATAAGTATGATAGAATGAATCAATATCTTGAGAGGATGTTTCTATGAATGTTACAACGATTTTAGCATCTGATTGGTATCAAAATTTGATGCAATATATTCCAGATGGCAAACTTTTTAGTTGGCGTTCTGTCTTTGATGGGATCCCAAGAATTGTACAGCAATTACCTACAACATTGATGTTAACGGTATTTGGTGCCTTTTTTGGTATCATGCTAGCCCTAATATTTGCTATCGTTAAAATCAACCGAGTTAGATTTATATACCCATTACAAGCCTTTTTTGTAAGTTTCTTAAAAGGAACTCCAATTTTAGTTCAACTGATGTTGACTTATTATGGGATTCCATTAGCTTTGAAAGCCTTGAATCAACAATGGGGAACTTCTCTGAACATTAATGCTATTCCAGCAGCAACATTTGCGATTGTGGCTTTTGCTTTTAACGAGGCAGCCTATGCCAGCGAAACTCTTCGTGCGGCAATTCTTTCTGTAAATCCAGGTGAGATTGAAGCTGCTCGTAGTCTTGGTATGACACGTGCGCAAGTTTATCGTCGTGTGATTATTCCCAATGCAGCAGTAGTTGCAACACCAACATTGATTAACTCATTGATTGGCTTGACCAAGGGGACTTCCCTAGCCTTCAGTGCAGGTGTTGTAGAAGTCTTTGCCCAAGCTCAGATTTTAGGTGGTGCAGACTATCGTTACTTTGAACGTTTCATCTCAGTAGCTCTCGTCTATTGGGTGGTAAATATCGTTATTGAAAATCTTGGCCGTTTCATTGAAAGAAAAATGGCTATTACAGCACCAGATAATGTTGAGACAGATGTGAAAGGAGAGCTTCGCTAATGATTAAAATTTCAAATTTAAGCAAATCCTTTTCAGGTCAAACCGTTTTAGACCATCTGAACTTAGATATTCAAAAAGGAGAAGTCGTTGCCTTGATTGGTTCTTCAGGGGCTGGGAAATCAACTTTTCTTCGTAGCTTAAACTATTTAGAAACTCCTGATAGTGGAAGTATTCAGATTGATGATTTCAAAGTTGATTTTTCTCAAATTACGCAAGAAGAAATTTTAACTCTTCGTCGCAAACTATCGATGGTTTTCCAACAGTTTAATTTATTTGAGCGTAGAACAGCGCTAGACAATGTTAAAGAAGGCTTGGTGGTCGTTAAAAAACTATCGGACGAAGAAGCGACTGAAATTGCTAAGGAAGAGCTAGCTAAGGTTGGACTTTCTGATCGTGAACAGCATTATCCTCGTCACTTGTCAGGGGGGCAAAAACAACGGGTAGCTATAGCGCGTGCCCTAGCCATGAAACCAGACGTCTTACTCTTGGATGAACCAACTTCAGCACTGGATCCAGAATTGGTTGGTGAGGTAGAAAGATCGATCGCCAATGCCGCTAAATCAGGTCAAACCATGGTTTTGGTTAGTCACGATATGTCATTTGTTGCTCAAGTGGCTGATAAGGTTTTATTCTTGGATAAAGGAAAGATTATTGAATCTGGAACACCGGATGAGATTATCAACCATCCTAAAGAAGAAAGAACAAAAGAGTTCTTTGCTAGTTACAAACGAACCTATATTTGATATAATAGAAGATAAGAAAAACTCAGTTGGCTAAGCTAACTGGGTTTGCTCTTTAAAAATAATAGAAATGAGAGAGAGCATGCTAGTTCAGCTATTTGCTTTGTATTTAGAGAGTTTGGTTTTGACGATTTTACTAGTCTTGGTTGTCTTAGGGCTTTGGATTGGTTTAAGAGCTCTATCAGGTGTGGATAAAACTGCTAAGGAGCGTCAGGCTCACCTCTATGATATGATTATGATTGGAGTTCTAACAATTCCAGTATTGTCTTTTGCAACCATGAGCATCTTGTTGGTTCTCAAGGCTTAATAGTTGTCAAATAGGATTTTATCCGTTAGAATAAGAATAGTTACAACAAGAAAGAAGGAAATAGAATGTACGATACGATTATTATTGGTGCAGGTCCTGCTGGGATGACTGCAGCCTTGTATGCAGCTCGCAGCAATCTCAAAGTAGCTTTGATTGAAGGTGGCCTTCCTGGCGGTCAGATGAACAATACTTCTGACATTGAAAACTATCCAGGTTATGCTAACATTAGTGGACCTGAGTTAGCAGAAAAGATGTTTGAACCTCTTGAAAATCTAGGTGTTGAACATCTCTATGGCTTTGTAAAAAATATTGAGGACCATGGTGATGTTAAGAAAGTAATCACAGACGATGAAGAATTTGAAACTCGCACAGTTATCGTAGCGACTGGTTCAAAACATCGCCTCTTAGGAGTTCCAGGAGAAGAAGAACTGAATAGTCGTGGAGTTTCCTACTGTGCGGTTTGTGATGGAGCCTTTTTCCGTGACCAAGATTTGTTGGTTGTAGGTGGTGGTGACTCAGCGGTTGAGGAAGCAATCTTCTTAACACAGTTCGCCAAATCTGTAACCATCGTTCACCGTCGTGATGAACTTCGTGCCCAAAAAGTCTTGCAAGATCGCGCCTTTGCCAATGAAAAAATCAACTTCATTTGGGATTCTGTTGTCAAAGAAATCAAGGGTGAAAACCGTGTGGAGTCAGTTGTCATTGAAAATGTTAAAACAAATCAAGTGACTGAACATGCCTTTGGAGGTGTCTTCATCTATGTTGGTTTAGATCCAGTTAGCGATTTTACAAAAGATTTACAAATCCAAGATGAGTCAGGTTGGATTGTGACAGATGACCACATGAAGACAAGTGTTGCAGGTGTCTTTGCAGTTGGAGATGTTCGTCAGAAAGACCTTCGCCAAGTTACAACAGCAGTTGGAGATGGAGCTATTGCAGGTCAAGAAGCCTATAAATATATTACTGAACACAGTTAAAAAAAGTTTCCAATCATTTGATTGGAAACTTTTTTATAATCGATTGCGGAAGACTTCGTACATAAGAATAGCAGCAGCAACGCTTGCATTGAGACTCTGTACATGTCCATTCATTGGAATAGTGATCATCTCGTCCACTTGCTTTTTGATGTTACTTGAGATACCTTTTCCTTCATTTCCGATAATGAGGGCGACCTTTCCACTGGTGTTCCATTTATGGCAAGGAGTTCCATTCATATCAGTTCCAAAGGTCCAAAAGCCTTCTTCTTTTAGCTTGTCCAAGGTTTGGCTGAGATTGGTAACGCGAGCGATAGGCACATGCTCGATGGCGCCCGTTGCTGTTTTTGCAACTACGGGTGTCACACCAACAGCTCGATGTTTTGGAATAATAACACCTGAAACGTTGGTTGCATCGGCCGTTCTTAGGATAGAACCTAAGTTATGAGGGTCAGTTAGTCCATCTAGAATTAATAGTAGTGGGTTTTCTTCTTGACGAGTCTGAGCAAGAATCTGCTCAAGTTCAGTATAGGCAAATTCAGAAACACGTAGGACAAAACCTTGGTGGACAGCTCCTTCAGTCATTTCGGAAAGAGATTTTTTTGAAGTCCAAGAAATGGATACTTTCTTTTCAGTTGCCAGTTCCTTGACTTTTTCTACATTCTTACCTCGTAAATCATCCTGGAGATAGAGTTTGTTTCCAGTATTTGCTAACAGTGCTTCGGTAACGGCGTGAACGCCATAGACAATATCATTTGTTTTCATGGCTCTATTATAACATAAAACCCCGTCTTTCAACGGGATTTTCTTTATTCCAGAATGAGTAAACCTTCTTTGACTGCGAAAGGATCCTTTACATTGATACGATCATAAAACATAACACCATTTAAGTGGTCGATTTCATGTTGTACAACGATGGAGTTGTAGCCTTTTAGCTTGATGCGATGCTTTTCGCCATCTTTGTCAAAGTAGTCGACAGTTACTCGAGCATGGCGGATAACATAACCTGGGACAGTACGATCGACTGATAGGCAACCTTCTCCCTCTCCTAGAGCAGCGTCTTGGACTGAGTGTGAGACAATCTTAGGATTGTACATAACAGCTTGTAAGTCATAGGCTTCTTGAGGTGTTTCACCTTCCTCGGTGATATTAGGGACTAAAACAGCAATGATGCGTTTTGAGATATCTAATTGTGGTGCAGCAAGTCCGACTCCTCCACGTAGACCTAACTTTTCAGCCATAACTGGATCTTGTGAATGTTTTAAAAATTGCATCATTTTCTCACCAAGGATGATATCTTGATCGCTCAATGGGAAAGTGACTTCCTCAGCAACTGCACGTAGGGTTGGATTGCCCTCGCGGATAATATCTTTCATGTCAATTAAATGTGAAGCTTTTGTAATACGTTCTATAGCAGACATCTTCTCTCCTTCCTTCCATTACAATTCCATGATAACACAAAATAGTTGAGAAAGAAAGTCACAGAAGTTGTTAATAAAGGGAAATAGCTATTTGTCTGTGGTATAATAAGGTAAGGAGACTTGCATCAAAAAGCAAGGAGAAAAGATATGGAAAAACGTAGTAGAAGAAAAAATCAATCAGGATTACCAGTTGTCAGAGAGTCTATCCAATTTTTCAAAAACTATCGACAGTGGAGTAATAAAACCTTTGTTGTTGTGTTGTTGATTGTTGTTGCGATTTCGATGGCTTTGACTTTATTAGCTCAAGGAATTAAGGGAGTTCCATTGTGGAATAGGAATGCATCTTCAGTGAGTCAGAATTCAGACTCTAAAGGTAAGAATTCCGTAACGGAAGAAGAAACGAGTGTGCGCATCATGGCAAATGGTGACCTCCTCTATCATATTCCGATTTATCGAACTGCCCAAAAGGAAGATGGTACTTATGATTTTCATGAAAATTTTGAGTATGTAAAACCTTGGCTCAAACAAGCAGACCTAGTCATCGGTGACTTTGAAGGAACTGTAAATCAGGATCACTACTTAGGAGGTTATCCTTTGTTTAATGCACCAGGAGAAGTCATGGATGCTATAAAGGATGCTGGTTATCAAGTGTTAGACTTGGCTCACAATCATATCTTAGATTCTCAGATCGAGGGAGTTTTTTCAACTGCTGATGCTATCGAAAAAGCTGGAATGACACCAATCGGAGTTTACACCCACGAACCAAGAGATAAGGCGTCTATCGTCATCAAGGAAGTCAAGGGAATAAAAGTTGCTCTTCTAGCTTATTCTTATGGCTTTAACGGTATTGAAGAACATATTTCTAAAGAAGACTACGACAATCATCTTTCTGACCTCAATGAAGAAAAAATGAAGGCAGAAATTGAACGAGCTGAAAAAGAAGCAGATATAACGGTTGTTATGCCTCAGATGGGAATTGAGT
>CAKPXD010000097.1 GCA_934201655.1 uncultured Streptococcus sp.
CCTCATATCCTTGTTCTGCTAAAAATTGACAAGCGCGTGCTGAACGCATTCCTGATTTACAAATCACGTAGTAAAGATTATCCTTATCTAGTTGTTTATAAGTATCAGCTAATTGGCTGAGAGGTAAATTACGAGCGCCTTCTAAATGAAGAGTCTCAAATTCCTCTACTTCTCTCACATCTAATACAGAAAGCGACTCTTTCTGGTATAGTTGGTAAAAATCATTAAAAGTAATTTCTTTCATTTTTCTTCTCCGAGAATTTTTTGAATTCTTTCTTTCAAGTCAGGCAAAACATCTGCTTCAAACCAAGGATTCTTTTTCATCCAGATTTGGTTCCGAGGTGACGGGTGAACCAAAGGGAAATAATCAGGCAAATAATCCATAAAGCGATGCACACGGTCCGTTACCTTGCCACTGACTTTCTCATGCAGATAGTAAGCCTGGGCATACTGGCCAATCAAGAGCGTCAATTGAATATCTGGTAATTCTTTCAAAAGTTTAGGGTGCCATTTTTCTGCAAAACCTGGACGTGGTGGTAGGTCACCAGATTTTCCATGTCCCGGAAAATAGAAATCCATGGGCATGACAGCAAAGTAACCTGACTCGTAAAAAGTATCCTCATCCACACCCAACCACTCTCGCAAGCGGTCGCCACTTTTATCCTTCCAGTAAAGCCCAGCTTCTTGGGTTTTTAGCCCAGGTGCCTGCCCAATGATATTAATACGAGCAGTTTTTGGAGCTGCAAAGAGAGGTTCGATTCCTTGCTCAGTATAGTGTTGATTTTGTGGGTCAGCCATGATGGCTTGTTTGATTCTTTCGATTTGAGACATCTACTCTCCCTCCAAAAAGAAGTCTAAGCATAAAATCTCAGACTTCTATAGCATTATTTGATCAATTCATAGATAGCTTCAGCGTAGATGGCTGCAGCACGGAAAAGATCGTCCAAGGCGATAAATTCGTTGGCTTGGTGCATGGTATCGATAGAATCTGGGAACATAGCACCATAGGCTACACCACGCTCTAAGAGACGTCCGAAAGTTCCACCACCAATAACTTGTTCATGCCCTTGAAGACCTGTTTGTTTTTCATAAACATTTAACAAGGTTTGGACAAGCGGATCTTCCATTGGTACATAGTGAGGTGTGTGACCATGTTCTGATAAGCTAACAGATACAACTGGCAAGCTTTCAAGAACTGACTTGATTTGCTCTGGACTTGTTCCTTTTGGATAACGGAAGTTAAGGGCAATGGTATTGTCAGCACTTGTTTCGTCAAAGCGGAAGACACCAGCATTCATAGAAAGGGCCCCCATCTTTTCATCCACATGAGCCACTTTCAAGTTTTTGCCTTCATGGTCATTTAAAAGAATCTTACCAGCAATGTCAAGGAAGTCTTTTGCAGCTCCTTCAAAAGCAAACTGGCTGAGGAAGAGAGCAAGGTAAGTCGCACCATTGACACCTGAAGCAGGCATAGCACCGTGAGCAGATTTACCGATAATCGTAACCTTGTACTTGCCGTTCTCTTCTTGAATGTCTCCTCTAAGCTTGTGCTCTGCAACAAAGGCATCTAGTTTCGCTTGCAAATCAGCCAAGTCCCCTGAAACAACTGCTGTTGCTGACTCAGGTACCATATTTTCACGCAAACCACCTGTGAAGCTGTGAAGACGAGCTGCACCTTTGTTTTCACCGGCAAAGTGGAGGTATTCTGTGATATTTCCTTTTTCACCATTGATAATAGGGAATTCAGCATCTGGAGAGAAACCAAAGTCTGGCTTCGCAAGTCCTACATGGTCAAAATAGTAGTCCATATCTGCCCAACCTGATTCTTCATCAGTTCCGACGATAAAGCGAACTTTTTTAGAAGTTGGAAGTCCCAATTCTTTGATGATTTTCAAACCATAGTAACATGCTGTTGTAGGACCCTTGTCATCTGAAGCACCACGCGCATAGAGACGACCATCCTTGATGGTTGGAGTGTAAGGATCAGTATCCCATCCACTACCTGCTGGCACTACGTCCATGTGGGCAAAGATTCCGAGAACTTCTTCCCCTTCACCAAACTCAAAATGTCCTGCATAGTTGTCGACATTTTTTGTTGGGTAACCATCACGGTCTGCGATTTCAAGGAATTTCTCCAAAGCTTTTACTGGACCAGGTCCAAAAGGATGTTGCGCATCTGCCTTACTGTCATCGCGTTCTGAGTTGATTTCCAAAAGGCTAAACAAGTCAGCCAAGAGGGCTTCTTTACGTTTTTCTACTTCTGCTGTAAAATCAATAACTGTCATTTTTACTTCCTATCTTTTTTCGATAATTTCATCTACTGGCAAGCGGTAGCTTGGTTCCAACTTCTCGTCTGTGTATCCTACTGTGATCAAAAGTTCTGGACGGAAGCGTTCTTCAATTTCCAAGACTTCATTGGTTTTTGATTTATCAAAACCAAGGATAATGTTTGATCCGATTCCCTGGTCAGTCAATGCAAGGACTAAGTTCATCGCAACCAACCCTGCATTAAGGGCTAGGTAGTCACTGATTTGTTGTTCATTGTAACGCGCAAACTCTGCTGGAAGATTTTTCATAAAGTACTGAAGTTGTTCTTCTGAGAAGTTCTTTGCTCCACCAACACGGGCAATCTTGCGAGCTCGTTTAGCTAGGTCAGTATCTGTAAACAAGGCAATGGTTACAGGGGCAGATGCTACTTGCTCAAAGTTTGAACCGTAAGCCAATTTTGCTAGTTCAGCATTTCTCTCGCGAACCACAACAAACTTCCAAGGCTGACTGTTGTGAGCACTCGGTGCCAAGGTTGCGATTTCAATAGCTGTTCGAACATCCTTGGGATCAACTGGTTTATCAATAAAATGCTTAGTCGCATGACGTTTTTTATTTAACTCAAGAAATTTCATAATTGATTTCCTTTTCTATTTCTACTGCTTCCATTTTACCACATTCTGAAAGAGCTTGCAGAGATTTTTCATTGGCGGAATAAATTATCTTTTCTTATCTGCTTTGAATTTTAGATTATAGACTCAAACTGGAAATTATAATATTTCTCTATCACGTCCATAAAAAATATATATTGGCTATTTGATCGATTGTCTGGTAAGCTAGAAAGCATTAAGTAAAGGAGACTCTCATGAAAAAATTATTTTTATTATTAGCCATTAGTCCCTTGTTGGTAGCCTGTGGACAATCTAAACAGGATAGTACTTCAACTTCCACTGCTAGCCCTAAAACCATTGTCGTAGCCACTGCCGGAGACATCCCTCCTTTTGACTTTGAAAAAGATGGTAATTTAACTGGATATGATGTTGAAGTTTTAAAAGCGGTTGATGAAAAACTAGATCAATACAAGATTGAATTTCAAAAAACAGCTTGGGAGAGTATCTTCCCTGGAGTTGATGCTGGCCGTTACCAAGCTGCTGCCAACAACTTGAGCTACACCAAAGAGAGAGCCGACAAATATCTCTACTCCCTACCTATCGCAAAAAATCCTTTGGTTCTCATAAGCAGAAAAGACAAGGCTCTTACTTCTCTTCAAGACATCGCTGGTAAAACTACACAGGATGACACTGGAACTTCTACTGCCAAGGTTGTTACGGACTGGAATCAAAGCCACTCCGACAATCCTGCTACCATCCAATACTCTGGTGAAGATGTCGCTAAACGTCTGACTGACCTCGCTAATGGTGAGTTTGATTTCCTAATCTTTGATAAAATCTCTGTTCAAAAGATTATCCAAGACCGAGGTTTAGACTTGAACGTAGTCGACTTGGAGAGCAATGACAATCCAAACAACTACATCATCTTCTCAAGCGATGAAAAAGAATTTAAAGAACAATTTGACAAGGTACTCAAAGAACTCTACCAAGACGGAACCCTTGAAAAACTTAGCAAAACCTATCTCGGTGGTTCATACCTACCAGATAAATCTCAATTACAATAAGATATATTAAAAACGATTGGCTCGTCCAATCGTTTATTTAGTATCTGTTAATTAAAGCAACTCTTACAAAAAATCAAAATAATTCTTCACATCCTCTACATAGCCATGCTTTTCAATTAAACTAGCTAACAAATCTCTATTATGTCCTTGGTAATTGTCCTCTCGTCGCAATTCTTCATACATTTCGATAAAGGGAAGGCCCTTGGTCTTGGCTGATTCTAGCTCTGCTTCATAGTCATAAACAACCTTACGAAATTGGATATTGACTAATTCACCATTTTCAACCTCAAGTAAGGCATACTGGGCACGGTGATTTTTCAGCCCTACCCAGTCAAAATAAGGCATACCAATCGAACCTGGATTGATGATTTGTTGACCTTGGCTACCATAACGAAGCAACTGCTTGTGAACATGACCATAGACGGCTACATCAGTAGTTTCATCCAGTAACTGGTCAAATTTTTCGGTGTCATTTTCAACCAGCAAATCACCACCATAATTTTTCTCAGGTAAATTATGTGAAAGAGAAAAGCGCAAACCTTCTGCTTCTTCTTGGCTACCATAGGTAGATTTCTCAACCAATCAATATGCTCTGGGTTTAGACGCTCCATCAGATACTGGGTCAATCGCATAAGCTGGATTTCTTGGGGATCCTCTAAACCATATTGCCCATCTAAAGCCTCTAACACACAATCATCCCAGTTGCCTCGAACAGATGCTGTAATGGGAAGGTCTTTCAAAAGAGCCACCAAATCAGTCGCTCCCGGCCCAGGAAGAAAAATATCTCCCAGAAGCCAATATTCAGTCGCTCCCAAATTTTTAGCGTCCTCAAGCACTCCAGCTAAGGCTGTCGTGTTGCCATGAATGTCTGATAAAATTGCAATCTTATGGTTCATTTTCTGCTCTTTCTTTATTGGATAGCATTCAGGGTATCCAAATTACTCTTATTTTTCTTCATTATAGCATAAAATCGCTAGAAGTTTTTCACATAGAAATATTATCACCAATATTCTTTTAAAAATATGTCAAAAATAGTTGACATTTTATTTTTAAAAGAATATACTATAGTCAAATATATGTGACATAATCTAAAAAGGAGGAAGCATGAATCGTGTGAAAGAATTCCGCAAGGAACTGGGAAAGTCCCAACTCGAACTTGCCAAAGATATCGGTGTCTCTAGACAAACCATCAACATGATTGAGAATGACAAGTACAATCCTACCCTGGAACTCTGTCTCAATCTCGCTCATAGCCTCCAAACAGACCTCAACAGTCTCTTTTGGGAGGACGAATTTTAATAAGGAGAAGAAAAATGAAAAAAGAAACTCTCACTGAAAAACTCATCAAACGCACATATGGCATTTCTGGACCACTTGATGAACATAAGCAACGCGAGGCTGACCGCATCGGAAATAAAATCTTTATGGTCCTGTTTTATCTCATGATTTTTGGCAATCTCATTCCCTTTGTCCTTGCTTATAAATATCCCCAAATGGTCGCGTTTGGATATCCAATTATCATCTTTCTGGTTTCTATGGTTTGTGCTATCTATGTCAGCACTCAAACTAAAAAAACAGGTATTACTGCTATCGA
>CAKPXD010000098.1 GCA_934201655.1 uncultured Streptococcus sp.
GTGTAAAGGCTATTGACGACCAAACTATCCAATATACCTTGACTCACCCAGAAACTTACTGGAACTCAAAAACAACTGCGACTATTCTGTTTCCAGTAAATGCAGACTTCTTGAACTCAAAAGGGGATGATTTCGGTAAAGTGGATCCAGCAAATATCTTGTATAATGGTCCATTTATTCTCAAATCATTCACATCTAAATCTGTCATGGAATACAAGAAAAATCCAAACTATTGGGATGCAAAAAATGTATTCGTAGATGAAGTGAAGTTGACTTACTACGATGGAAGCGACCAAGATGCCTTGGCACGTAACTTCATGGAAGGAGTTTACAGCTACGCACGTCTCTATCCAAATAGTTCGAGCTTTGAAGGAATTAAGGAAAAGAATAAAGATAATATTATTTACAGCATGCAAGATGCGACATCCTACTATTATAACTTTAACCTAGATAGACAATCTTATAACCATACTTCAAAAACAACTGATGCTGAAAAGACAGCCCAACAAGAAGCAGTTTTGAATAAATCATTCCGTCAGGCTATCAACTTTGCCTATGACCGTACTGCTTATGGTGCCCAATCTCAAGGGGAAGAAGGAGCAACTAAGATTATCAGAAACTTGCTCGTTCCACCATCATTTGTAACACTTGATGGTAAAGATTTTGGTGATGTCGTAGCTTCTAAGATGGTCAATTACGGTCAAGTATGGCAAAATATGAACTTCGCTGATGCCCAAGATGCTTACTACAATGCCGATAAGGCCAAAGAAGTCTTTGCTCAAGCCAAGAAAGAATTGGAAGCCAAAGGTGTTCAATTCCCAATTCACCTGGATTTACCGGTTGACCAAACCTTTAAGAAGGGGGTGTTAGAGGCAAGTTCTTTCAAACAGTCTATTGAATCTGTTCTAGGTGCAGATAATGTCGTTATCGATATTCAAATGCTTACTACTGAGGAAATGGATAGTATTGGTTATCTAGCGAATACAGCTGCACAAAAAGACTATGACCTTTATAACGGTGGTTGGGGACCAGACTACCAAGACCCATCAACTTACCTCGATACTCTTAGCTTAACAAGTGGTGGCTCACTACAAAACCTCGGTTTGGAACCAGGAGCAACCAATGCTAAAGCAACAGCTGTTGGTTTGGATGTCTATACTAAGATGTTGGAAGAAGCCAATGCTGAACAAGATTTGAACAAACGTTATGATAAATACGCTGAAGCACAAGCTTGGTTGGTGGATAGCTCTCTAGCAATTCCAAACGTTTCTAAAGGTGGAACACCTACATTGAGAAAAACAGTTCCATTCTCTGCCGCCTTCTCTCAAGCTGGTAATAAGGGTGTTGAATCCTACAAATACGTGAAATTGCAAGATAAGATTGTCACAACAGCTGAGTATGAAGAAGCTAGACAAAAATGGCTGAAAGAAAAAGAAGAATCTAATAAAAAAGCCCAAGAAGATTTTGCTAAACACGTTAAGTAATCAGTCTATTCAACAGGAAAAACGATAGTTTCTCAGGAAGTTATCGTTTTTATATAGTTTGAAACTATAACTAGCTCTTGAAAACAAGAAAACGAAGGATCCAAAATAAGTGGTACAATAGTTACTATAGATTTGGAGGTAAAGTATGAGCAAATCATTTCACATCAACACAATTTTAGCCCAAGCAGGTATCAAGTCAGATAAAGCGACAGGTGCTTTGGTTACACCTATTCACTTTTCAACGACCTATCAACATCCAGAATTTGGTCAATCAACTGGATTTGACTATACCCGCACCAAAAACCCAACTCGTAGCAAGGCAGAGGAAGTTTTGGCAGCTATTGAATCAGCCAAGTATGCTTTGGCGACTAGTTCAGGTATGTCTGCGATTGTGTTAGCCTTTAGCGTTTTTCAAGTAGGAAGCAAGGTTTTGGCTGTCCGTGACCTTTACGGTGGCTCTTTCCGCTGGTTCAATCAAGTGGAGCAGGAAGGACGTTTCCACTTTACCTATGCAAACACAGAAGAAGAGCTAATTGCCGAGCTAGAAAAGGATGTGGATGTACTTTATATCGAAACACCAACCAACCCTTTGATGTTGGAATTTGATATTGAAAAATTGTCAAAATTAGCTCATGCTAAGGGTGCTAAAGTTGTCGTCGACAATACCTTCTATAGCCCGATTTACCAACGTCCAATTGAAGATGGAGCAGATATTGTCCTTCATTCAGCGACAAAATACCTTGCAGGCCATAATGATGTTCTAGCTGGTGTAGTTGTGACAGATAATGCTGATTTGTACGAAAAACTCTTTTACAATCTCAACACGACAGGGGCTGTTTTGTCACCATTTGATAGTTATCAATTGATTCGTGGTCTTAAAACATTGTCACTTCGTATGGAGCGCTCAACAGCTAATGCTCAAGAAATCGTAGCCTTTTTGGAACAATCACCTGCAGTCAAAGAAGTTTTGTATACAGGTCGTGGGGGAATGATTTCCTTTAAAGTGGCAGATGAAAAACGTATCCCTCATATCTTAAATACTTTGAAAGTATTCTCTTTTGCTGAAAGTCTGGGTGGTGTTGAAAGTCTAATTACCTACCCAACCACTCAAACGCATGCAGACATTCCTGCAGAGGTTCGTCATTCTTATGGACTGACCGATGACCTTTTACGCTTGTCTATTGGTATTGAGGATGCTAGAGACTTGATTGAAGATTTGCGTCAAGCTTTGGAAGGATAAGACTATGGGGAAATATGATTTTACGACTTTGCCCAATCGTTTTGGACATCATACCTACAAATGGAAAGAAGCAGAGACTGACCGTCAAGTATTGCCGGCCTGGATTGCTGACATGGACTTTGAAGTCTTACCTGAGATTCGTCAGACTGTCCATGACTATGCTGAGCAATTAGTCTATGGCTATACCTATGCTAGTGATGGCTTGATTGAAGCCGTTCAAAACTGGGAGGAAAAACATCATGGTTATCGCTTTGATAAGGATGCTCTTGTCTTTATCGAAGGGGTAGTGCCAGCTATTTCAACAGCCATTCAAGCCTTTACTAAAGAAGGTGAAGCGGTTCTGATTAACACACCGGTTTATCCTCCTTTTGCTCGAAGTATTAAGCTCAATAATCGTAGACTAATCACCAACTCTCTAGTAGAAAAAGACGGGCTTTTTGAGATTGACTTTGAGCAATTGGAGAAAGACTTTGTCGAAGAAGATGTGAAACTCTACGTTCTCTGCAATCCTCATAATCCTGGTGGACGCGTTTGGGAGAAAGAAGTTTTAGAAAAGATTGGGCAACTTTGTCAAAAACATGGGGTCTTGCTGGTATCTGATGAGATTCACCAAGATTTAGCCTTGTTTGGAAACAAGCACCAGTCATTCAACACGGTAAATGAAGATTTTAAAGAATTTTCACTGATTTTAAGCAGTGCTACCAAGACCTTTAACATTGCTGGGACGAAGAATTCCTACGCTATTATCGAAAATCCTAAGTTGAGACTTGCTTTCCAAAAGCGCCAGCTGGCTAATAATCAACATGAAATCTCAGGTTTGGGATATTTGGCAACAGAAGCTGCCTATCGATATGGTGAAGATTGGTTGACAGAACTCAAAGAACTGATTGAGACACACATCAATTATGTAGTGGATGTATTTGGCAAAGGAACTAAAATCAAGGTCATGAAACCTCAAGGGACCTATCTCATTTGGCTTGATTTTTCAGCATATGATATTAGCGATGAAGAGCTAAGAAAGCTCTTAAGAGACGAAGCCAAAGTTATCATGAATAGAGGCTTGGACTTTGGTGAAGAAGGAGCCTTTCACGCTCGTCTCAATGTAGCCATGCCAACATCTATTTTGGAAGAAGTCTGCCAACGAATCATTGCCACTTTTTCAAATCTTTAAAAACTAGCCTTTTAGGAGAAAAGTCTTCCTAGAAGGCTATTTTCATAGGCGAAAATATGGTATAATTAAGAGATAAAGTAAAGGGGAAACTATGGCTAAATTGATTCCAGGGAAACTTCGGATGGAGGGAGTAGAACTCTACGAAACTGGTCAGATTGAAATCATTAAAGAACAAGACCATCGCATCTATGCGCGTGTAGCGGAAGAAGAAATTCGTTATAGTTTAGACGATGACTTGATTTTTTGTGCATGTGATTTTTTCAAAAAAAGAGGTTACTGTGTTCATTTAGCAGCTCTAGAATATTACTTAAAGAATGATCAACTAGGACAGGAAATCTTACTCAATCTGGAGGCTAATCAGGAAGAGAAGGAGACTGTTGAGACACAGGTGACTTTCGGAGGAGAATTCTTGAAGTCTATCCAAGTTCCGCGGCAATCCAACATCTATCGGCTTTCTGCTCAAGGTCAGGTGGAAGCAGGAACCAATCGCATTATCTGGACTTTAAGAATTTGTCTTGCTCAGCAAGACAAATTTTATGTGATTAGGGATATCCCTCTTTTCTTAAAAATCATAGAGTTTGCCAAACCTTACATGATAGGAAAGCATTATGAGCCTTCATTAAGACTTGAACAATTTGATAAAGCCAGTCAAGAAGTCTTAAATTTCTTATTAGGTTTGGTTGAAGAGAAGATTGATTACAATATTTTTTTCCCAAATCAAGGACGACATCTCTATTTCCCTAAAACCTTTTTTGAGCAGGGGGCTAGTCTACTGATGGGATTAGACGCCTTTCAGTTTGACCACCAACTTTCAAGTTATCATCATCTTCTCTTCCAAGACTTTGATGGCCAAGCAAGTTTGTTTTCATTTAGAATTGAAGAAAAATCCAACTATTTTGAAATGGAAATTTTCGAACAGACAGGGCTTAATTTCTTTTACAGGGGACAAGTATTATTCTACAAGGGGAATTTTTTCCTGATGACGAAAAAACAGGCAAGTTTATTAGATGCGCTTAGAAAAGTTCCTTTAGACAATGGTGGCAAAAAAAGCTTACAGTTTGATACTCGTGATCGAGATCTTTTAGCTTCGACCTTGTCACAGTTTAAATGCTTAGGAAAAGTAGAGGCTCCTGATTCACTACAAATCCAATCCTTCCGTCCGTCTTTTTACATGGATCGTGAAGAGGATGGTTCTATTCGATTAGATATGCAATTTCAATATGAAATTTGCCTAGTAACCAATCGTAATGAACTAGAGAACCTCCCTTTTGCTAGTGATATTCAATTGGAAAAACAGATTTTTCAGTTGGCTCTATCAGCAGGTTTTGAAGCGGATTTTCGTTCGTGGCGTCAAAGTTTGAAAGCAGAAGCTGTCCATGCATTCTTTCAGGAAGTATTACCAGCCTTTGCAGCACTTGGAGAATTAAAGATTTCAGAGAGCATGCAAGATCTTTATCAGATTCAAAAACCTCAAGTTCAGGTATCATCCAAGGGAAGCCTTTTAGAGATTCAATTTGATTTTCAGGATATTGATCAAGAAGAAATCAATCGAGCAATGAAAGCCTTAGTTGCCAAGCAAGATTATTATATTTCTTCCTCTAACCAGGTCTATTATTTTGATGAACAGACAAAA
>CAKPXD010000099.1 GCA_934201655.1 uncultured Streptococcus sp.
TTGATGAATGACTACTCAACCAACCTCCTACTGTACAAGGATGGCTACTACCAGATAGATAGCTTCCTGCATACAAAGCTACCTGGCAAGGAGTTTACACGTCTTCATAGTGACTTAAAGGGCTCGAGGGATAAATTAAAGCCCGAGATAGAACTCTTGAAGACGACTAAGAGTGATATTTCTGACTTGGTGAGTTATGAGGGAACTAGTCATACCAGTACGATCATGAACTACAACTTCCTCATGAATCAGATTAAGAACTTGGATACATCGATTACTCAATATGAGAGTAGCCATTCGAGTCAGGATTTGGCGGCCTTTAAGGAACTCCTAGCAGCAACCAAGGCCTTGATCGCAGAACATTCAGGAAAATCTCGCAATGTCGGGACTTATCAGTCGGGAGACTTTGGCAAACTCAAGTCTGTTCAACGCTTTGCGCTAGCTTATGACCAAGCGGCCAAGCAGATGGAGAGTCGAGTTGAACGCGTGAAAGCAGCCCAGGATAGGGATAAGGCACGTTTTGAGGCCTTGGCTGCCGAGGACCGCGCCAAGAAGGGTTGGATAGACTTGGGTGTTGGCGTATTCACGGCAGTGATTGGTATTGTAGTGATTGTATCAACTATGGGGACTGCGACTCCTTTAGTTGTTGCAGGCGGTGTCGTGGGTTTTGGGACGAGTGTCTATGGGTTATCTAATGTAGAAGAAGGGATTCATGATATTCAACTTGGGAATGCAGGGGATATCCAGACCAAGGCAAAGAATCCTATCAGAGATACAGTTTTTATGGGAAATGACAAGCTGTATCATGATGTTGGGAATACCTTCGTGACGGCGAGTGCTATCATGATTCCTATAGGGAAGACCCAGAGCGTTGTGCAAGGTTTGACAGAGTTTGCGATAGGGGAAGCAGGAGCTTATACAGCTGGTCAGGTTGCATACCATGGGACCAAGCTTGCGGGTGGAAGCGAAGAAGATGCCCAAACTGCAAACTTTATTGGGAATATCTTAGGAGGGTATGCGGCCTCCTCAGCAGCCAGCAAGTTTAGTCTCAATAAGGTGAAGGTAGACGTCGAAGTACCGAAGTATAACAAAGGACAAATCCTGAAGAATATAGAGGAAAGCAAACTTGCGAGGGAGTCCAGTAATTTTGACCAATATTTGGCGAAGGAGAAACTCCAACGAAGCTTAAACAAACCACCATTAGTTAGTCGGGAACTTCCGAAGGTGAAGGGTGTTCATGATGTCGAAGTACCGAAGTATAACAGAGAACAAATTTTAAGAAATATAGAAGAAAGTAGACTTGCGAGGGAGAGTTCAGGGTTTAAAGACTTTGCAACTCGAGAAAGATATCTAGAAAAAGTTTTTGACAAATTAACTCCTGAAGAAAGGGAATTAATCTTTAATATTTCTAAGGACTCACCGAAGGTTAAGTATAAAAATGGAGTAACACCAAAAGAAATACTTGAAATAAATAAAGGGGATAGACCAAATCCTGAAGATATTTATAATTCAACTTATTTAAAAATGCATAACCAACAATTTAAGAATGGGGCATCCAGATTCCAAAAATTTCAACCAAGCGAAAGTTGGAATGGAGGTATTGTTGGAGGTAAGGATGGAACAAGTTTCTGGTTGAGTAAAGAACATGCAGATATCATTGAAAAGGTTGCCAATGGAGATAATCGTCTTTATGAAATTATATTAGGATTTGATGAAGGTTATTTAGGAGACGCTCCACTTTATCGTTTGGATGTCACTCCAGAAGTAGTAGCGAAAAAAGGGATTTCAATACCAAGTGGGAATGAAGTTGGAGCCAATGACTGGTGGAGACCAACGGGACGAACTTTCCCAGGAGATATTCCAGAAGGTGTTATGGAAGATATTAGTACCAAGAGAGGAGAACATACATGGAACATAGTAAATTAGGCTGGGAAGATGTTATCCAGTTCGAAGAAGTAAAAGGTTATGGTCAGCACATTTGGAGAGATGGCAATACTCTTTATTACGTTACTGAGGAAGGAGGAATTGCTCCTCAGCGTGTTGTTTATGAATTACCAAACGAGTTATTTGCCTTATTAGAAAGTGGGGAGAGAACGGAGTTAGAAGTAGTAAGTAAACTTCAGACCGATCGTTGGCCACCAACGGAAGAAGAGAGAAGAGAATCTAGAAGAAAATTTATAAGCAAACATCCAGCTTCTTTGATAGATGTCCCTAAAAATAGGAAACTTTTTTCTAAGGAAGAACTTGAAGAGTTGATTCCGATTGCTGAGAAGCAGTGGATTGAATCTGAAGGTAAACTTCCAGATGATTATGTATCGCCATTGAAATAGCTTGTAAGGAACTTGTTTATACACTATTCGTTGTGGGCAAGTTCCTGTTTTTTTACATTAAGTACCAACCTCCTACTGTACAAGGATGGCTACTACCAGATAGATAGCTTCCTGCATACAAAAGCTACCTGGCAAGGAGTTTACACGTCTTCATAGTGATTTAAAGGGCTCGAGGGATAAGTTAAAGCCCGAGATAGAACTCTTGAAGACGACTAAGAGTGATATTTCTGACTTGGTGAGTTATGAGGGAAGCAGTCATACCAGTACGATCATGAACTACAACTTCCTCATGAATCAGATCAAGAACTTGGATACATCGATTACTCAATATGAGAGTAGCCATTCGAGTCAGGATTTGGCGGCCTTTAAGGAACTCCTAGCAGCAACCAAGGCCTTGATCGCAGAACATTCAGGAAAATCTCGCAATGTCGGGACTTATCAGTCGGGAGACTTTGGCAAACTCAAGTCTGTTCAACGCTTTGCGCTAGCTTATGACCAAGCGGCCAAGCAGATGGAGAGTCGAGTTGAACGCGTGAAAGCAGCCCAGGATAGGGATAAGGCACGTTTTGAGGCCTTGGCTGCCGAGGACCGCGCCAAGAAGGGTTGGATAGACTTGGGTGTTGGCGTATTCACGGCAGTGATTGGTATTGTAGTGATTGTATCAACTATGGGGACTGCGACTCCTTTAGTTGTTGCAGGCGGTGTCGTGGGTTTTGGGACGAGTGTCTATGGGTTATCTAATGTAGAAGAAGGGATTCATGATATTCAACTTGGGAATGCAGGGGATATCCAGACCAAGGCAAAGAATCCTATCAGAGATACAGTTTTTATGGGAAATGACAAGCTGTATCATGATGTTGGGAATGTCTTTGTGACAGCGAGTGCTATCATGATTCCTATAGGGCAGACCCAGAGTGTTGTGCAAGGCTTGACAGAGTTTGCGATAGGTGAAGCAGGCGCCTATACAGCGGGTCAAGCTGCTTATTATGGGACCAAGATTCTAGGTGGAAGCGAAGAAGACGCCCAAACCGCAAACTTTTTAGGGAACCTGATAGGAGGGTATACAGCCTCCTCAGCAGCTAACAAGTTTAGTCTCAATAAGGTAAAAAATAACGTATCTGAACCAAATTTTGCGAACTATAAAGAGTTTTCAACTAAAAAGATTGGTGATTTCAAGACAAATTTCAAAGATGTCGAGACTAGGATAACCGTTGAGACTCGTAATGCGGCAGGTGAAATTCAGCGTATTCAATTAAAAGCAGTCGGTATAGATGAAACTGGAAAAATCCGCATTCAAGATTATACAACTGCAAAAAATGGTTTATCCGTTCAACGTCAAGAGATTCTGGATAATTTATCAAAACATGGCGGTACTATCGTAGGTGAAGGAAAAGGTCGCTTTATAGGTGGCACTAAGATTGAACGAGGAACTCGAATTGAGATTATCTCTCAAAAAGCATCGGATATTTCAATTGAACATGTGTCGCCAGAAATCAAAAAAGCAACCTTTGCTAAATTTGATGAACTTGCAAGTTGGGAATCTAGCTGGAATACAGCAGAGAAGCAGGCATCCTTCAAGGATACTTTTGATATGTATGCGGAACGTGCTGTTAAAGAAGGTGCTGTCCCAAATAAAGAAACCTTTTATAAGATGTATGAAACTAGACAGTACGATTATCCAAAAGCCTACAAAGATGCCGTTAAGCAACCCTATTTAGAAAGTGGAGCTTCCTCTGTTGTAAGTGGAGATAATGTTAAAAATTTTGCATTTAATAACGGCAAAACAGTTGGTCGTATGGATGGAGGAGTAGGTAAAGGAAACTTTACAACAAGTATTGTAGAAGATTCAGCCCTTTTGTATGATAAGAGTGGAAACCTGAAATCAGGTTCAGAGATTGCGACAGTAAAAGGAGTTCGTAATGATACATATGATTCAGGTATGTTTCAATATGAGTACAGTCCGGAACTTGTCAAGAATATGGATAAAGCAGGCCTACTACAGTTTCCAAATGGAGATACGCCAGGTTCCTCATCCTTAAATATCCCAGGAGCCAAAACATGGGCTGGGTCTAACATTAAGATGTCTGAGAGCGAACTGCTTATGCCGACGATTGACATGCAGGGACATTCTTACGACGAATTTTTATACGCTATTAAGAAACAGGGATATTATGAGATTAAAAATCCAACCGTCGTTGTTCCTGGAGAAAATACAACTATTGACATAGAAGGCATTTTTAGAATAAACCAGTGGAGTAAATAAATGAAGACATATAGACTAAAAACAGATACCGAGTGGGATGTTATGCGGTATAAAAAAGCAATTGAAAATAACAAAGAATTAGATGCTTTCTTAGGTATTGATTCCGAGTATAGAATAGGTCATCGAGATTCATATTATCAAGATATTACGGATGTTCATATTTTGTTAGAATATTGCCTTTATCCAATTTATGTAGAGGGAGATTTTGATATTCCAGATCGAACTTTTAATATTTTAAAGGAATTAGCTTCTAGTCAGGATATTATACATTTATATCAAGTTGTATCATTTATCAAAAAACAAGAGGATTTACTGGAAGAATATGATTCTTTACCTTTTATTATTGATGCGGAGGCCATAGTACCTATTGTTCTTGACAGTATTTATAATCTTCCTAATGAGAAAAAGGTGGATTATTACCGTAATATTTGTAATTTAATTGATTCTATGGAGCTTTTCAAAAACTGTGATAAAGAGAAAGTAGAATATATCGTTAAAGAGCAAAAGAAAGAGGAAAATAAGAATAGAAGAAAAATTAAATCAGTTGCAGAGGTATGGCCAATTGTACTAGACGTTACGAGTATCGATGCGATGGGTGTTTCAGATGACCATCTTGAGTTGTTATTGATTGATGAAAACAAATGGATAGAGCCTTTAGAAGAGGAGCATCTCTTGAAACTTCAAGAAAAACTCAATAACT
>CAKPXD010000100.1 GCA_934201655.1 uncultured Streptococcus sp.
ACTTGTAGCTCATTGTAGAGACGGTTAAATTCTACCAAGCTTTCATCGCGGAACCATTGCCAAAGAGCGAGAGCTTCCTCGTCACCGTTTTCAAGTTTGCGGAACCATTCGCGTGCTTCTTCATCCAAACTTGGGTCGTTCTCAGCTTCAGCATTAATGCGGACATAGAGCTTGAGGAGTTCATCAATTGGATGAGCTTTGACAGCTTCTTCATTACCCCATTTCTTGTAGGCAACAATTAACATCCCAAACTGTTTACCCCAGTCTCCCAAGTGGTTGACCTTGACAGTTTGATAGCCGATTTTTTGGAAGATATGTGACAAGCTATCTCCGATAACTGTTGAACGAAGGTGACCGATTGAAAATGGTTTAGCGATATTAGGGCTAGACATGTCAATGACAACATTTTCTTGATTGCCAATCTCTTGGTCAGCGTAGTGCTCTTTTTCAGTGATAACGTTTTGTAGAACTTGACCAGAAATGGCAGCCTTATCAAGGAAAAAGTTGACGTAAGGACCTGTTGCTACAACCTTTTCAAAGGCTTGGCTATTGATCTTTTCAGCGATGTCAGCAGCAATCATTTGAGGAGCTTTGCGTTCAACCTTTGCCAATGAGAAGGCAGGGAAGGCGATATCTCCCATATCTGAGTTTTTAGGTGTTTCTAGTAAATGTAAAATAGCCTCTTGGTCCAGGCTATCAATGACGCTAGCCAACTCGCTAGCAATCAATTCTTTTGTATTCATTTAAGGCTCCTTTAGGGCTTTTTTACTATTTTATCACAATTTACTACATTTTTTTTGAAAGAAGAGATATTTTTTGAAATATCCAGTTTTTTTGATATAATGTTCTTACTAAAAAAATGTAAAATGTTATAAATATGCACTTGAAAGGATCTTATGAGAAAAAGAGAACGTCATCAGCTCATCAAGCGAATGATTACAGAAGAAAAATTAGGAACTCAAAAGGAAATTCAAGATCGATTGGAAGCCTGTGATGTCTTTGTGACACAAACGACCTTATCCCGTGATTTGCGAGAGCTTGGCTTAACCAAAGTTAAGAAAAACGATGTTGTTTACTATGTGCTAGCAAATGAGACAGAGAAGATTGATCTGGTCGAATTCCTTTCACATCACTTAGAGGGTGTTGCAAGAGCCGAATTCACCTTGGTTCTCCACACTAAACTTGGAGAAGCATCCGTTTTAGCCAATGTAGTAGATTCAAATAAAGATGGGTGGATCTTAGGTACTGTTGCCGGAGCGAATACCTTATTGGTTATCTGTAAGGATCAACATGCAGCTAAAGTCATGGAAGAACGCTTGCTAGAGTTAATGGAAGATAGATAAGGTCTTGAGAGCTTCTCTCAGGACTGTTTTTACAAGGAGAGAGTAAATGACTACTGAAAAATTATCACCTGGTATGCAACAGTATGTGGATATCAAAAAACAATATCCAGATGCTTTTTTGCTTTTTCGTATGGGTGATTTTTATGAGTTGTTTTATGAAGATGCAGTCAATGCTGCACAGATACTAGAAATCTCACTAACCAGTCGCAATAAAAATGCTGAAAATCCGATTCCCATGGCTGGAGTTCCTTATCATTCTGCCCAACAGTACATTGACGTTCTAGTTGAACGTGGCTACAAGGTTGCCATCGCTGAACAGATGGAAGACCCTAAGCAAGCTGTTGGTGTCGTTAAGCGCGAGGTTGTTCAGGTCATTACACCAGGAACAGTGGTTGATAGCAGTAAGCTAGATAGTCACAATAACTTTTTAGTGGCTATTGATCGTGAAGGTTCCCAGTATGGACTAGCCTATATGGACCTAGTGACAGGTGATTTCTATGTAACGGGATTATCAGATTTCTCTCTAGTCTGTGGTGAAATCCGTAACCTCAAGGCCAGAGAAGTGGTGATTGGTTACGACTTGTCTGAAGCGGAAGAACAGATTCTCAGTTGTCAAATGAATCTGGTACTTTCCTATGAGCAGGAACCGTATGAAGATGTTCATCTGTTGGATTCAAGATTGGCAACTGTTGAAGGAGCAGCTAGTGTTAAACTTCTTCAGTATGTTCATCGGACGCAGATGAGAGAGTTGAATCACTTAAAACCTGTTATTTGTTATGAGATCAAAGATTTCTTGCAGATGGATTTTGCGACCAAGGCTAGTCTGGATTTGGTTGAAAATGCTCGCTCAGGTAAGAAACAAGGGAGCCTGTTCTGGTTGCTAGATGAGACTAAAACTGCAATGGGTATGCGACTTCTACGTTCTTGGATTCAACGCCCCTTAATTGATTTAGATCGTATCATAGAACGTCAGGAGGTTGTGCAAGTCTTTCTGGATTATTTCTTTGAGCGCAGTGATTTAACAGAAAGCCTTAAGGGAGTCTACGATATCGAACGTCTGGCTAGTCGTGTTTCTTTTGGGAAAAGTAATCCTAAAGACCTCTTGCAATTAGCGACTACCTTGGGAAGTGTTCCACGAATTCGCGCCATTTTAGAAGGAATGGAGCAACCAGCTCTAGCTTATCTGATTGAACAACTAGATGCTATTCCTGAGTTGGAAAGCCTGATAAGTACTGCTATTGCCCCTGAGGCTCCTCATGTGATTACCGAAGGTGGTATTATCCGAACGGGCTTTGATGAGACCTTGGATAAATACCGTCGTGTGCTGAGAGAAGGGACCAGCTGGATTGCTGAGATCGAAGCCAAGGAAAGAGAAAACTCTGGCATTAATACTCTCAAAATTGACTACAATAAAAAAGACGGCTACTATTTCCATGTAACTAACTCGCAGCTAGGTAACGTACCAGCCCACTTTTTCCGAAAGGCTACGCTGAAAAACTCTGAGCGATTTGGGACAGAGGAATTGGCGCGTATCGAGGGAGAAATGTTAGAGGCGCGTGAGAAATCAGCAAATCTAGAGTACGAAATCTTTATGCGTATCCGTGAAGAGGTTGGTAAGTATATCCAACGTCTACAGGCTCTGGCTCAAGGAATCGCTACTGTCGATGTCTTGCAAGGTTTGGCAGTGGTTGCAGAAAAACAACATCTCATTCGACCAGAGTTTGGGCAAGAGTCGCGGATTGATATCCAAAATGGTCGTCACGCAGTTGTTGAAAAGGTCATGGGAGCTCAGACCTATATCCCCAATAGTATCCAGATGGATGAAGATACTAGCATTCAACTAATTACAGGTCCGAACATGAGCGGGAAGTCAACCTACATGCGTCAACTAGCCATTACAGCGGTTATGGCCCAGATGGGTTCTTATGTCCCTGCGGAAAGTGCTTGTTTGCCAATTTTTGATGCGATTTTTACACGTATCGGGGCGGCAGATGACTTGGTTTCAGGCCAATCTACCTTTATGGTAGAGATGATGGAAGCAAATAATGCTATTAGTCATGCGACAAAGGATTCATTGATTCTTTTTGATGAGCTTGGTCGAGGAACCGCAACTTATGATGGTATGGCTCTAGCCCAGTCTATTATCGAGTATATCCATGAGCATATTGGTGCCAAGACTCTCTTTGCAACGCACTACCATGAATTAACCAGTCTGGAAGCTAGTCTTGAACATCTAGTAAATGTACACGTGGCTACGCTTGAGCAAAATGGTCAGGTCACTTTCCTTCATAAGATTGAACCAGGTCCAGCAGACAAATCGTACGGTATTCACGTTGCTAAGATTGCAGGATTGCCAGCAGACTTGCTAAAAAGAGCGGATGCGATTCTAACTCAACTAGAGAGCCAAGGTCAGGAAAATCCAATCTCTATCAACCAAAGGAATGTTGTCAATGAGCAAATGTCTCTCTTTGATGAAAAAGAAGAAAATCCTATCCTAGCAGAGTTGGCCCAAGTAGATGTGTACAATATGACACCGATGCAAGCCATGAATCTCTTATCAGAGTTGAAACAAAAATTATAAGCAAAAACCCACTCACAAAACGGAGTGGGTTTTTAGGTCTTATTTTTTCTGAGCTAATAGTTGATTGATGTGGGCAACCTTTTTTGATTCTCTCTTGTAGAGAACAACCCAGATGATGAGGTAGACGATGGCAAACTCTGGGATGAGTTGAAGGATGAAAGTCCAGTGAAGAGGGAACCAGCCTGCTAGGATTGCTAGAGGTACAAAACCTAGCAACATAAGGAAGAAGTGAGTGACAGTCGCACGAAGAAGGCTCCAATCTTGAGCGAATAGACGGCTACCAAAACTAAAGAGGACTCCAATAGCTGACCAGATAAGTGTACAGTATAGTAAAACTAGAGCGCCGTGAACCTGATGACTGCTCATGAATTGACCAACAGGAGATTCAGGGCTGAGAGGTGCGTAGTTGCTTGGTGAATAGATAAAAGAAAAGATAATAGATAGGGTGAGGCCGATGAGGATACCGGTTGTGGCATCGTGGAATACTTGTTTTTTCATAGTTCTAATTTCTCCTTAATAGTTTTGAGGTAACGGCGAGATGAGTAGGTGAAACTTTCGTTTTTAAGATAAATTTCAATCAAGCCGTTAGAGGTTAGTTTTAGATGACTAATTGCATCAATGTTGACAATTTCCGATTGGGAAATTTGGATAAAGGAAGCAGGTAGAATTTCACTTGCTTGGTAAAGACGAATGTCGAGAGCATAGGTTTGGCTATCCGTTTCGGCCAGAACCTTACGATTTTCAATGTATACACGCTGAATCTTGCTAATCTGAATCAAGTAGACCTGGTCTTGGAATTTTCCTTTGATGGTTTCTTTTTGATCCAGGGATTGTACAAAGTCCTGAACCTTTTGAATTTTTGAAGACAAAGCAGGTGCTTCTATGATGATTTGCTCTTCGGTGTATTGCTGATCAATATCAAGTCTGAGTTTCATAATTTCTCCTTTATAAAGTTGTAATAGAGATCTCTTACTTACAAATCTATTAAACACCATTTTGTCGACAAATACAAGAAGCTCTGTCTATGTGGTCGGTTGAAGAGCCTATCTGGTAGGTGACCGTTTTCATAGAATTTTTAGAGTAAAGAAGTCAAAAAATAAGAAGAAATATATTGACAAAAATAGAAAAAACGTGGTACAATGTTAGACGGTACTTTTTACTTTTGGTCTCTCAAGAGTGTACAGGGACGTGCTGACAAATGTTGCAAAAGTACACGCAGATGATAGCTGTCACCAAGTGTATCATCACCAAAAATAAAAAAACACAGGAGAATGTAGATGCCTACAATTAACCAATTGGTTCGCAAACCGCGTAAATCAAAAGTAGAAAAATCTAAAT
>CAKPXD010000101.1 GCA_934201655.1 uncultured Streptococcus sp.
CCACCCAAGCACCGATGGTCACTTCTTGACCGACGTAGTCTTTTACTTCGATGATGGTAATCCGTTTTGTCATAATACATCTTCCTTTTCTCATTGTACTTGTCCGAAGACATGGTCACCTTCCATTTTACCACAAATAATGCCTGATAGCTAGGTTCTATCAGAGAAAAATCTCAGGTTTTATCCAAAAAAATCTCCGTCAAGACGACGAAGATCTTATTTTTATTTTTCCATAAACTGGTGCAAGCGACGAATAGCTTCTTTGAGTGTATCTAGGTCTGTCGCATAGCTGAGACGGACATTCTCTGGTGCTCCAAATCCTGCTCCTGTAATCAGGGCCAGACCAACTTCCTCAAGAATAGCCGTTGTAAATTCTGTTACATCTGTATAGCCTTTCATCTCCATAGCTTTTTTGACATTTGGGAAGAGATAGAAGGCTCCTTGGGACTTGACAACTTCAAATCCTGGGACTTGGCACAAGAGAGGATAAATGGTATTGAGACGTTCCTCAAAAGCCTGACGCATGGTTTCTACAGAGTCTTGCGGACCAGTTAAGGCTTCGATTGTTGCGTATTGAGATACCGCAGTCAGGTTAGAAGTCGTTTGACCAGTCAATTTGCTCATAGCAGCAATAATTTCTGGATCACCTACTGCATAACCAACACGCCATCCTGTCATAGCGTAGGCCTTAGACACTCCATTGATGACAATAGTTTGTTTGCGAATAGCTTCTGATAGACTAGAGATTGGAACGAACTCATTCCCGTTATAGACCAAACGACCATAAATATCATCAGCCAGGATAAGAATATCATGTTCAACAGCCCAATTTCCAATGGCTAAGAGTTCCTCACGAGAGTATATCATACCGGTCGGATTAGATGGTGAGTTTAGTACCAAGACTTTAGTCTTATCTGTTCGAGCTGCTTCTAATTGCTCCACAGTTACTTTAAAGTGATTGTCTTCCTTGGCTTGGACAAATACTGGAAGGCCTTCTGCCATCTTAACCTGATCCCCATAGCTGACCCAGTAAGGAGTAGGAATGATTACCTCATCTCCAGGGTTGATAACAGCCATAAAGAAAGTATAAAGAGAGAACTTGGCACCAGTCGCAAAGGTGACTTCATTTGCCGCCACAGAATACCCATAATATCGCTCAAAATAGGTATTGACTGCAGCTTTCAATTCAGGCAAACCCGAAGCTACCGTATAGAAGGAAGCACGACCATCTCGAATAGCCTCAACCGCAGCATCCTGAATGTTTTCAGGAGTATGAAAATCGGGCTGACCTAAAGTCAAGAAAAGAACGTCTTTTCCTTCAGCCTTTAACTTCTTTGCTCTTGCATCACTAGCCAGAGTAACGCTTTCTTCAATCTCTAAGACACGTTTGGATAATTTCATTGTTTCTCCTTTTCGACTAAGGCACCAGATTCAAAATCTACTAGATAATAGTCTCCTCCAGACTTGATTTCCCAGACAGGCTTTTCAGCGTACCGTCCGAAGGTAATCTTGTCGATCTCAGTTGCTCCTTTTTCTCTGACAACTGCTTCTGCTTTTTCTTGAGAAGTACCATTTTCTAGTTGATATACGTAAATATTGTTGCTACTTTTCTCTATTAAGACAGCAACTGGTTTCTGGTTCTTATCTTGGCCAAGAACACTATAATAGCTTTCTAAACCATTGAAGATATCAATCTGGCTAACCGTTTCTAGATTTGCATACTGCTTAGCTAGCTTCTCTCCTTCAACCTTTGCAGTTTGATAAGGCTTCATGCTGAGCCATACCAAATAAAGAAAGGAAGAAGTGACGACTAGAGTTAACAAAGTTATACCAATAATGTACTGAAATAATAGGGAATTTTTTTCTTTTTTCTGTCTCTTTTTCACTCGTCTATTTTACCATCTATCCTAGGGAATTACAAGTGAAGTTAGGGGAGGAGTCTGGACTTTCAATACGTATTTAGGATATCATTACATAACTTCAAGCCATGTTTTTATAGACTTTTCTACGGTCTTCATTTTTAATTAAAAACTTAGATTCTATTGATTTTATTTTCTGAGCATATCCCTTGCAAATGATTTTATCGTGTTGTAACATATATTATAACAACAGAGTGATTCTGATTAAAAGATTGAAATTTAAAGGAGACTCCCTATGTCTAAAAAAGTATTATTTATAGTTGGTTCACTTCGTGAAGGTTCATTCAACCACCAAATGGCACTAGAAACTGAAAAGGCACTTGCTGGCAAAGCCGAGGTAAGTTACCTTGACTACTCAGCCATTCCTCTCTTTAGCCAAGACCTTGAAGTTCCTACACTTCCAGCTGTTGCAGCGGTTCGCGAAGCTGTTCAAGCTGCTGATGCTATCTGGATCTTCTCTCCAGTCTACAACTTCTCAATTCCAGGGACTGTAAAAAACTTACTAGATTGGCTTTCACGCGCCATTGACTTGTCTGACACTCGTGGAGCATCTGCTCTTCAAGATAAAATTGTTACGGTATCATCTGTAGCTAACGCTGGACACGATCAACTCTTTGCAATTTACAAAGACCTCTTGCCATTTATCCGTACACAGGTTGTTGGTGATTTTACCGCAGCTCGTGTTAATGATTCTGCCTGGGCAGATGGTAAACTAGTCCTTGAAGATAGCGTTGCTGCTTCTCTTAAACAACAAGCTGAAGATTTACTTCGAGCTATTCAATAATAAAAAAGATAGTAGAAAATCTCATTTCTACTATCTTTTTGTTTATTCAACAAATTCTCCAATCATACTATGTTTTAATGGTAAACTACACATTACTAAAAGGAAGATGAAGGAGGACTGAATCCAAAAGAGGGCCAAATCAAAAATTCCATGCACAGCAACTACTGTTAAGAATGAAAGATAAAGACCAACAATCGGACGCTTGCTCGGCTCCTGACTCATATCAATCAACATTCGAATTGGACCAGAAGAAGCTATTCCTAACAATACCGTTCCAACCACACCGTAACTCAATATCGTATCAATGTATATACTATGAGCATGTTCGTGATAAGGAGCAAAAATACGAGGATAGGAATGCATATAAGTTAGGGGCCCCTCGCCCCAGAAGGGATTTTGTTTGAATAAGGCCATACCCGCGTTCCAGATAGATACTCGTTCTTCCATAGATGAATCGAGGGTTCCCATTCGAACTCCCAAATCACTCGAGAAGAGGAAGGCTAGACCAACACCAAATACTCCGATACTGAGCCAGAATGCACGCCAGTTCTTAATGGTAGTGAAAAGATAAATAATCGCACCAAAGATAATAGCTGGAAAAGCTGTTCTATTTTGGGTGAAATTTAATCCAAACAAATTCGCAAAAATCGCAATCACTGAGAAAATTCTCAACCATCTCAATTTAGTTGTACTAATTAAGTAAAATCCAATCATAATACAGAAGCAACAGATAATTCCATAATAATTAGGATTAAAGAAGGCTACTTCTGCTCGGTTCTGATGCCAGACCTGCATCTTAGGGGATAAGAAAGTATAATCAAATTTCTTTACAATTTGAAAATGCTCTAAGGCTGCAAAAAATGATGCTAGCACACTAAGCGACATAACCGATTGTAAAACTAATCTGAAAAATTTAGGGGTTAAATGGGCTTGGTAATAGTAAAAGAAGATTGCAAAGAGGAACATTCCTAAAGTGGAAACCATCCCCATCACATTTTGAGCTAAAAGAGAGATAACACCACTATAGCCGATAAATAAAAGTAAGATAGAATGGTGGGACAATCGTTTTAATATCCCCTTCATCTCTCCTGTAAATATTAGACCTATTAAGTAGGCGATAAAAATAATAACGAAAATATAAAAAGGCAAGAAAATACTTAGAATAACAGCTAGTAAGACTAGCTCTTGCTTGGATAAGCCTTTCAATTTTTCAATGATACCTATTGATTTCACAACAGATCCTTTCTCTCTGCGCTATAAAGCTCAGATAAATAAACTATTAAAACATTTTACCATTTTTCAAATGATTTGAAAACCACTTTTTCCATGGCACCCTAACTAAAACTAGGTAAAATTTTATAGTGGGTGAAGATATCTCTTAAACCGCGCATCCTTTTTTAAAAATATGGTACAATAAATCTAGTTGTTCCAGAAAGGACCTAGTATGAAATCCTACCAAGAAGTTTACAAAATCTTAGCTCATGAAACAGATTATTTAAGTGGAGAGAAAATCGCTGAAATATTAAACCTCTCTCGCACCTCTGTTTGGAAGGCTATCCAACGCCTCCAACAAGAAGGTTTAGAAATAGACAGCATCAAAAACCGTGGCTACAAACTTCTTCATGGTGACCTAATCTTACCTCAAGAAATAGAAGCTAACAGCCCAATCTCAGTTCAATTTAAACCTATCACCAAATCAACCCAAAGTGATGCCAAGGAGGCCATGGAAGCTGGCGCAAAAGGAGATACACTCTACCTCTCAACTAGCCAAACGATGGGACGTGGTCGATTTCAACGCCCCTACTATTCTCCAGAACAAGGTGGGATTTACATGTCTCTCCACCTCAAGCCCAATCTCTCTTATCAAGACCTCCCTGCCTATACTCTCTTAACTGCTGGAGCTATCTACATGGCTATCAAGAATCTAAGTCTGATTGATGTGGATATCAAGTGGGTCAATGACATTTATCTGAATCAGAAAAAAATAGCCGGTATTCTAACTGAAGCCATCACTTCTGTCGAAACAGGCCTTGTTACAGATGTTATTATTGGTGTTGGTATCAACTTTTCTATCGCTGATTTTCCAAAAAACCTACAAGGGAAAGCTGGAAGTCTCTTCTCTCAAAATAGCCCAATCACTCGCAACGAGCTGATTGCAGAAATCTGGAAATGCTTCTACGAAACTGAGGCCGATGAGCTGCTTTACCTTTATAAAAAACAATCAATTGTTTTAGGCAAAGAAATTTCCTTTAAGAAAGATCAAGAAATCATCTCAGGAAAAGCTTGTGATATCTCTGACCAGGGTCAACTACAGATCCAATTAGCTACTGGTGAAAAAATCTGGCTCAATAGTGGCGAAGTTTCTCTCACTAAATGGTGAAGATTTTTAAAAAATAAAAAAACGACCTCTCTTTCGAGAAGGTCGTTTTTCTTATCATTTATTTTTTCAAACGCTCAACATCACGCGCAATCACAAGTTCTTCATCAGTTGGGATGACAAGTACACGAAGTGTCGCAGCATCTGTAGAAATGTC
>CAKPXD010000102.1 GCA_934201655.1 uncultured Streptococcus sp.
GTAACCGTATGTCAACTAAAAACGGTCGTCGCGTATTGGCAGCTCGTCGTCGTAAAGGACGCAAAGTTTTGGCTGCATAATCCAAACAAATGAAACAAAGAAGTCAGTAGGAACTCGAGCCTACTGATTTTTCTTTTATCTAAAAGATAGAATTTTCTAAAGTTATTGATTGAGGATAGACATTTTAGAAGACGTCTTGAAAAAATCACATATAGAAAAAGCTCAAGATCAGAAGATAATTTCTCTGATTTTGAGCTTTTCTTTATTCTTTCAAATGATAAGAGTAGCTAGCCACGACGACATCTTCGTGCCATCTGAGAGCATATTTTAATTTGAGGCTCATTTGATTGTGTAGGATATTTTGCCAAGGTTTGTTAGGGATAAATTGGGGTACTAGAACTGTAACCGTGTAGTTCTTGTTCTTGGCTTCTTGAGAGATTTTTCGAACATATCGAACTGTAGGTGTGATAATATCGCGATAGCTGGTATTAATGTTTTTAAGAGTAATATTTGGGAAGTAGTCGGCAAACTCTTGGAGGATTTCTTGGTCTTTTTCCTCGGTTTCCTTGGTGGAAATGTGCATGGCCAAAACTTCATCTCCAATGCTTTGAGCGTAGTTAATCGCTCCAACACTGACTCGGGTAACATTTCCCACTAAGACAAGGACGACATTGCCGTCGTAGGTTTTCTTTTGAATTCCTTCATAAAGTCGAAGTTGTTTGGCCACCTTTTGGTAATGACTGTGGATGGACAAAAAGAGGAAGGTTAGGACCAGGATAATTGGGAAGAAGGGCCAGATATCCCCAAGTCTGAAAAAGAGTAGGATAAGGACGATAGCGTAACAAATGATAGCGCCGAGGATGTTAGCAAATGCAGATTTTAAGAAATGAGAGCCTTTTTCTTTTTTCCAGTGGCGAATCATCCCTGTTTGAGAAAGGGCAAAAGGAACAAAAACTCCGATAGTATAGAGAGGAATCAAGCGTTCTGTATTTCCGTTGAAAATAAGCAGAAGGATTATAGCACCAAAAGCTAAGGTTAAAATACCGTTTGAATAACCCAGGCGGTCTCCCTTTTCCATAAAGAGATGGGGCATGTACTTGTTCTTAGCCATATTGTAAGCCAACATTGGAAAGGCAGAAAAACCAGTATTTGCAGCAACGGCTAGGATTAGGGCAGTTGAGAATTGGAAGAGATAATAAACAATCTGACCGAGAGCTGAATCCCCTAAAATCCCTTTAGCCATTTGTGAGAGGATTGTTTCTCCGTGTTGAGGTGTAATCCCCATCCAGTAGTTTAAGAAGGTAATCCCTGCAAATAGAAATCCAAGAATCAGAGACATGATGGTCAATGTTTGAGCTGCGTTTTTTTCTTTAGGGGTCTTGAAAAACGGAACAGCGTTTGAGATAGCTTCGACTCCAGTTAGTGAAGCCGAACCGCTGGTGAAGGCCCTTAAAATTAGGACAATTGAGAGACTTGGGACGGTTTGACCAATAGAAGAAGTTGCATGATAGCTTAGAGAGCCTGTCAATAGTTGGAAGATACCAAACAATAAGAGGAAGACTGTACTAAAGATAAAAAGATAGACCGGAATCATCAGAGAACTAGCAGATTCCCTCAAGCCTCGCAGATTCAAAAGCATGAGCAAACAGACCAGAAAAATGGAAATGTGGAGGTTGTAAGGATGGAGGACAGGAAGTGCAGCAGTGATTGCATCCGCACCTGCAGCCACAGATACTGCTACTGTTAGCATGTAGTCAACAAGTAGGCTTCCTCCAGCAATCAAACCTAACTCAGGGGAGAGGTTTTCTCGAGTAACCATATAGGCACCTCCACCTTGAGGGTAGGCATGGATGATTTGTCTATAAGAAATGGTCAGGCTAGCTAATAGTAAGAGGACAAAAATGCCAATAGGGAGACTCCACCAGATAGCAAGCGGAGAAAGACTAGCCAATACGAGAACGACCTGTTCAGGTCCATAAGCGATAGAAGATAGGGCATCACTTGATAGCATTGCGAGTGCCTGTGTTTTTCCAAGTAGTCCTCCCTCGCCTTCAGTTAAGGACTTAAGGGGACGACCAATAAAGGTATATTTTAGTTTTGTAAACATTTTCTTTCCTTTTCTGAAAATTTCAACAAGAGTTATTATACTGCTATGAAAAAAAGTCGTCAAGAAAAAATGAATGATTTCAAAATATTTTTTCCTATAAGGATGAGACTAGTTTTTTTGGTATAATAGAAGGTAGAAAAAACGAGGAAATATAAATGATTTTTGATACTCATACCCACTTGAATGTGGAAGAATTTTTGGGACGCGAAGAAGAAGAACTTGCCTTAGCGGCTGAAATGGGTGTAACTCGGATGAATATTGTTGGTTTTGACAAACCGACTATTGAGCGTGCTCTTGAACTAGTGGACAAGTATGACCAACTCTATACGACGATTGGCTGGCATCCAACGGAAGCAGGGACATATACAGAGGATGTTGAGTCTTACTTGCTAGAAAAACTAAAACATCCAAAAGTTGTAGCCTTGGGCGAGATTGGACTGGACTATCATTGGATGACCGCGCCTAAAGAAGTGCAGGAACATGTTTTCCGTCGTCAGATTCAGCTGTCTAAGGAACTGGACTTACCTTTTGTGGTTCACACCCGTGATGCGCTAGAAGATACCTATGAGATTATTAAGAGCGAGGGAGTTGGTCCTCGTGGCGGGATTATGCATTCCTTTTCAGGTTCTTTGGAGTGGGCTGAGAAGTTTGTGGAGCTTGGCATGACCATTTCCTTTTCTGGAGTAGTAACCTTTAAAAAAGCGACTGACATACAGGAGGCAGCTAAAGAATTACCTTTGGACAAGATCTTGGTAGAGACTGATGCCCCTTATTTAGCCCCAGTACCCAAGCGTGGGCGTGAAAACAAGACAGCTTACACGCGCTATGTAGTAGACTTTATTGCAGACTTGCGTGGTATGACGACAGAAGAATTGGCAGCAGTGACAAGTACCAATGCTGAACGAATCTTTGGATTGGAACATAAATCATGAAAGAGAAAATTTCCCAAGTCATCGTAGTCGAAGGTCGTGATGATACGGCCAATCTTAAACGTTATTTTGATGTGGAGACCTATGAAACACGAGGTTCCGCAATAAATGACCAGGATATAGAACGCATCCAACGTCTACACCAACGTCATGGGGTGATTGTCTTTACAGATCCTGATTTTAACGGAGAACGCATTCGTCGCATGGTTATGACGGCCATCCCTACAGTTCAACACGCCTTTCTTAGACGTGATGAGGCAGTGCCTAGATCCAAAACCAAGGGGCGTTCTCTAGGAATTGAGCATGCTAGCTACGAAGACTTGAAGACAGCCTTGGCGCAAGTGACAGAGCAATTTGAAGTAGAAAATGACTTTGATATTAGCCGTAGTGACTTGATTCGTCTTGGTTTTCTAGCGGGCGCAGATAGCCGAAAACGCAGAGAATATCTAGGAGAGACTCTTCGTATCGGTTATTCCAATGGCAAGCAGCTCCTTAAACGTTTGGAATTGTTTGGCATTAGTTTAGCAGAAGTTGAAGATGCGATGAAATCATATGAGAATTGAGAAACTCCCCCAAAATGTGGAGGGAATGTGATACAATAGAAGTAATCATATACGGTTTAATCAGGCTTGGTTGCAAGCATTAGAAAAGTGACTCCATAGGATTTGTGCTGAGTGGAGATAATGAGGAAAAGTTATGGGAATCTTTGATTTTTTAAAAAAGACAGAAGCAACAAAAACAACTGAAACAACTGAATCCAATAAGGAAACAGAAGAGGCGAAAGGCAATGCTTGCGTGGGTGTTCTAGATTTGTTCCCGATGAAGGAAACGAATCAATTATTGATTGTTGGGAGTCTAGAAGGTAGTATCAAGGTTGGAGATCAGTTGCAGTTTTGCAATCCCGACCAAGGAATGGACGCTCTTGGTACTGTAGAAGTCAAAAAACTCAGCAGTCAAAACAAAGATGCAGATAGTCTAACTGATGAAGTGCTTGCCCATCTAGTGGTTGATAGGATTCCTTCTTTGGATAAACTGAAAAAAGGAAGTGTGCTCTTTAGTTCAGGTGTTGAGGAAGAGCAAAAATTATCTAGCTATTCAGATGCTCTTTATCGTGCTTTTGTAGCCATCCAAGAGGGTCAGTTAACAAATGAAGACTATTTGGCAGCTAGCCTTGATGACAGCGTAGAGATTTTACGTCTCTTTTTATGGAAATGCCGTCAAAATCAGGAAACTGAAAGTGAAGAAAGCTATCAATCCAACACTCGCAAGTTGGAACGTCTAGCGGAAATCGTTAAAGATAAGCTCTTAGAAGCAGATGCAGTTTATGCAGTTTATTCGGAAAAAACAGGCGAACCTTACCTCTTTTCAACTACTTATGATAGAGGTGAGGAAGGTTATCTGTGTACTGATCCCATGATCATGCTTTTGACACCATCTTGGTATCGCCAATTCAAGGAAACCATTGATAGTCGACCAAACTCAGTCGTCAAACTGATTGAAAATACAGAAGATAAAAAAGGGATTGAAAATTTCCTTGGGACAGCCTTTTACCTAAATGGTGCCTTGGGAGCAATCTTTAATTCCAAGGAAGTCAGCATCAGTGCCTCTGCCTTGGTTCAAAAACCAGATTTTTCTGATTTACCAGAAATACAAGTGCCTGTCATGAATCCCGACCTGGTAAGATGGATGCTCTTGATGGGGCAACTAGATAGTCCGACGACAGAAGACGAAGAAGTAATTTATAAGCTCTATTACAAGTTCTTTTCAATGGCTGTGCCAAAAGCCAAATTCTTATTGCCTTTAGAGGCGGATTCAGGCTTCCCAGAGGGTGGTCAGGAAGGAAATTCCTTTGTTTTAGAAGAATCAGCCAAATTTAACATACCAACTGGAGAAGGCAAAAATGGCCGAAATTCTGTCCCAGTCTTTACCGATTGGAAACGTCTGAGAATGGTCTTTGATGAAAAGTGGAATGGCATG
>CAKPXD010000103.1 GCA_934201655.1 uncultured Streptococcus sp.
GCTCCCTTTTCCGCACCCTCGACGACCTTCTGGCTAGCTACAAGGACAATCTCGCCAACTACCAATCTCTCAAGGCGACCATGCTCTCTAAGATGTTTCCCAAAGCTGGTCAGACGGTTCCTGAGATTCGTTTGGATAGATTTAAAGGTGAGTGGGAAGAAAAGTATATTGGGGAGCTAGCTGATATTGTTCGAGGTGCTTCTCCGAGACCAATACAAGATCCAAAATGGTTTGATACAAATTCAGAAATTGGCTGGTTACGTATCTCTGATGTGACAAGTCAGAATGGCAGAATTTATAGTTTGGAACAAAAAATATCAAGATTAGGTCAAGAAAAAACAAGAGTTCTAACGGAACCTCATTTATTACTTAGTATTGCTGCTACTGTTGGAAAACCTGTTGTTAACTATGTTAAAACTGGTGTACATGATGGATTTTTAATTTTTATGAATCCAAAATTTGATAGAGAATTTATGTTTCAATGGCTAGAAATGTTTAGAGAAAAATGGAATCGATACGGTCAACCAGGAAGTCAAGTTAATCTCAATAGTGATATTGTAAAAAATCAAAAGATATTAATCCCTTGTATGGAAGAACAACAAGCCATAGGTGCCTATTTCTCAAACCTCGATAATCTCATTAACTCTCACCAAGAAAAAATTTCTCAGCTAGAAACACTGAAAAAGAAACTCTTGCAGGATATGTTTATATAAAAGGAGTGCAGTAAAATGTCAAAAGTAAAATCAGAAACGCTAAAGAAAGAAGAAAAACCTGTAGTAGCAATTTGCTATGATTTTGATAAAACGCTGTCTCCTGATGATATGCAAGCGCAAGGATTTATACAGAAGCTCGGGTATGAAATCAGTGAATTTTGGAAGAAATCTAATGGTTTTGCCAAGGCTAATAATATGGACAAGAACCTTGCCTATATGTTTACGATGAAAACAGAATCTGAAGGGACAGTCCTATTTACAAAGACAGAGTTAGCCAAGTTTGGTTCAGAGGTAGAACTATTCCCAGGAGTCGAAGACTGGTTTGAGCGTATTCGAAAATATGGTGAAGAAAACGGAGTTATTGTAGAGCATTATATCATTTCATCTGGTTTGAAAGAAATGATAGAGGGGACTTCAATAGCTAAAAATGGTGCTTTTAAGAAAATTTATGCAACTTCTTTTTATTGTGATGAAAAGGGTGTCGCAGTCTGGCCTGCTCAAGTTGTTAACTACACCAATAAGACTCAATTTCTTTTTAGAATTACCAAAGGTATTTTAGATGTCAATGACGATGCAGTGAACGATTTTGTTGCTGAAAGTGATTTACGAGTTCCTTTTAGAAATATGGTTTATTTAGGGGATAGTGATACAGATATTCCATGTATGAAGCTTGTCAAAACAAGAGGGGGCTACTCTATCGGTGTATTCAATCCAAAAACCAATGATAGAAAGAAAGTTCACAAAATGACTCAGGATAATCGTATTGATTATTTTGTTCCAGCTGACTACTCAGAAAATACAGAACTTGATAAACTAATCAAGACGATTATTAAAAAGACAGCTTATAATGAATTGTTAGAAAACAAGAAAAATGCTGATAAACTTGAAGCAAGCAAAAGAAAGCGAAAAAGAAATCCAAAACTAAGGTAATTGTTTGCTAAATTAAAAGAATACCGATTAAGATTTATCGATGCTAGTATATTTATATACTTAAAGGAGTTACCATGGTATCTGTAACACAACGTATCAAAGAAATTAACCAACCTCGAGGTGGCTACTTGCCCATCAAGTTATTTTCAGTAGAGCAGTTCGAAGATCACAGAGTTCTGAATCCTGTAGAGTCTGTATCTCCTAGTTTAGTGGGGATTTGTGTGGACTACCTGACCCGTTTTATGAAAGGGGCAGAAGCCCGTGATGCTTTCAGAATATCTCTCTTGGGAGCTCAGATGGTGGGCATGGGAGACCTAGCAGAAGCACTTCTCGATTTGGTGACAGGATTGGATGACTTATCGATAGAAAGTGCTTGTCGTCTAGCGTCCTTTGATGTCGTTTTTCGTGCGGGGAAACAGTATTATAAGCCTTTTGAGGAAATTATAGTAGATGCAGAAACGATAGAGAATATTTGTATCATGGTGGAGCGAAGCCTTTGTTTCTTTGATCTCTATGGTCCTTTGGTGAAAGATGGCTTTAACTTTCTTGGAGGTTATACAGATACGATTGACAAGGGTGATGGAGATTTTCTTACCAAGGATACACTGTGGGATTTTAAGGTGACTAAAACAGCTCCAAATAAAGACCATACGCTACAAGTACTTGTATACTATATCATGGGTTTACATTCCTATGATCCTGACTTCCTGTCTATCGAAAATCTTGGATTTTATAACCCTCGAAAAAATATCGTTTATCAACTTCCTGTCTCTGATATTCCTTTGGAATTGATTCAAACGGTAGAAAGAGAAGTGATTGGTTATTTCTAAACGATCACTTTTTGAAGAATATTTGTAAAACTTAGAAAGAAACACTATGGAAACAACACAAACTTCCCAGTCGCTCTACCAAGCCCTGTGGAACTCAGCGGATGTGCTCCGCTCTAAGATGGATGCCAACGACTATAAGTCCTATCTTTTGGGCATGGTCTTTTATAAGTATCTGTCAGACAAGATGCTCTTTTTCGTGGCGGAGACTATGGAAGAGGGGATGGATAGTCTTGAGGATGCCCTTGAGGTCTATCGCAACTACTACGAGGACGCGGAGACCCACGAGGATCTGGTCTCTGTTATGAATGATGAGCTCAACTATATCATCAAGCCAGACTTGACCTTTACGGCTCTAGTAGCACGTGTCAATGAGGGGACTTTCCAGCTGGAAGACTTGGCTCAAGGTTTTCGTGATATCGAGCAGAGTGACGACCTCTATGAAAATCTCTTTGAAGATATCGACCTCTACTCTAAAAAGCTAGGGGCAACTCCGCAAAAGCAAAACCAAACGGTAGCAGCAGTCATGAAAGAGTTGGCTGTGCTAGACGTTGCTGGTCATGCTGGTGATATGCTGGGGGATGCCTATGAGTATCTGATCGGTCAGTTTGCGACCGACTCGGGTAAGAAAGCTGGTGAGTTCTATACGCCTCAACCCGTTGCCAAGCTCATGACTCAGATTGCCTTTTTAGGTCGTGAAGACCAGGAAGGCTTTACCATCTATGATGCGACTATGGGTTCTGGCTCTCTCTTGCTCAATGCCAAGAAATACTCTCATAAACCGCAGACGGTTGTCTACTTTGGTCAGGAGCTCAATACCTCGACTTATAACCTAGCTCGGATGAACATGATTCTACACGGTGTTCCAGTTGAGAATCAATTTCTCCACAATGCCGATACCTTGGATGAAGACTGGCCGACACAAGAACCGACCAACTTTGATGGGGTTCTCATGAATCCACCATACTCTGCTAAGTGGTCAGCAAGTTCTGGTTTTATGGCTGACCCTCGTTTCTCTCCTTTTGGGAAACTGGCACCCCAGTCCAAGGCTGACTTTGCCTTCCTTTTGCATGGGTATTACCACCTCAAGCAGGATAATGGGGTTATGGCTATCGTCCTTCCTCACGGTGTTCTTTTCCGTGGCAATGCGGAGGGAACCATTCGTAAGGCCTTGTTAGAAGAAGGAGCTATTGATACGGTTATCGGTCTACCAGCCAATATCTTCTTTAATACCAGCATTCCAACTACGGTTATTATTCTCAAAAAGAACCGTACCAATCGTGATGTCTACTTTATCGATGCTTCTAAGGAGTTTGATAAAGGCAAAAACCAGAATATCATGACGGATGCCCATATCGAGAAGATTCTGGAAGCCTACAAGTCACGTGAGGAGATTGATAAGTTTGCCCATCTGGCAAGCTATGAAGAAATCGTCGAAAATGACTACAACCTCAATATCCCTCGCTATGTAGATACCTTTGAGGAAGAAGAAGTAGAGCCACTGACAGACATCGTCAGCAAGATTAACGAGACAAATCAAGCAATCGAAAGCCAAACAGCTTCCCTACTTGAAATGCTCGGTCAACTCCACGGAACCACACCAGAAGCCGATGCTGAACTCAAAGAGTTTTTGCAAGAGTTTAAAGGGTGATGGGGGAGTTAGACACGATAATTAAATTAAATATTCCAGCCAAATCAACTTTTGGCTGGTTTTTATTTTCTAAAGATGGTATAATTAAATTACCTAAAAGGTAATTTAATTTAACAGAAAGGGACATATGAAGCTTATCTATACAAACAAAACTGTTAAAAAGCAGTGCACAGAGCTAAGACAGGCGAAAAAGGATTTTTCGGATAAGATTGCTGTAAAGTTGCATCAGTTGATTACCTTTTTGGAAGCAGCAGATTCTTTGGCTAGTGTGACAGCATTTCCTAAGTATCACTTTCACCAACTAAAGGGAAAGAGACAGGGGCAGTTTGCTTTGGATATAGATGGTCGAAAGAGTTCCTATCGGTTGATTGTAGAATTTCGTGAGGTGGATCTAGAAAAGGTATTTCCTAGTCCTGTTGAAATCGAAATCTTAAAAATAGAGGAGGTCAGCAATCACTATGAGTAATAAAATTGTTGAATACAAAGACCTGATTGCTTTTCATCCAGGTCAGTACGTTGAAGAGTTGATTGAAGATTATAACGTAACTCAAAAAGAATTTGCGGAGCGCTTAGGAGTTTCAGCTAAGACTGTCAGCAAGCTGGTCAATGCGGAGGAGTCCATCAGTAAAGAAACGGCTCATAAATTAGCCAAGCTAAGCGGGGTTTCCATGCAAACTTGGCTCAATCTTCAAAATGCTTATGATGTAAAAGTTGCAGAGATTGTAGAACAAAAAGAGCTAGAAGAAGGTAGCGAGAAAGAAATCTGTGAGATGATTGATTTCAAGTATTTTAAGGAAGAAGGCTACGTGTCAGACAAACGCTATAGCTTGAAG
>CAKPXD010000104.1 GCA_934201655.1 uncultured Streptococcus sp.
AAGTTGACCTTTTTGAGGCCGAACATCCACCTCATAGCCTAAAGGTTCTAGTATATCCCCCAGCCATGCTCCTGTCGCAAGAACAACTTGGTCAAATATCTGATTTCCAATCTGATAACCTGAAGATTCAGGTATTATAGTCACCCTATCTTTAATCACCTTAACCTGACTGGCATCCAGTAAACGACTCACTAGGAGTTGCCCATCTACTCGAGCTCCACCAGAAGCATAGAGTAAACGTTCAAATCCCTCTAGACCGGGAAATAAGTTACTAGCAGTCGTTTGGTCCAAAATGGCTAATTCTCCAATCAAGTGAGATTCATCTCTACGTTGCAGAGCCAGTTGATAGAGCTCCTCTAGCTTAGAGTCATCGTTTTTAAGAAGAAAGACACCAGAACCTTGGTAAAAATCAACTTTTTGACCCGATTTTTCTAGGTCAGCTAATAAATCTACATAGAAATCAGCTCCTAGGCGTGCCATCTTATACCAAGCCTTATTGCGTCGTTTAGAAAACCAGGGACTAATAATTCCTGCCGCGGCCTTGGTTGCTTGGCCGTGTCCAAAATCAAAAACAGTTACTTCGATATCAGCTTCCTTAGAAAGATAGTAGGCAGCTGTCGCCCCTACAATTCCTGCACCTACAATGGCTACTTTTTTCATTGTCTATACCTTCTAACTAGATATGATGGAATGGATTGGTGGACGCTTGACTTGCGATAATCTCTAGAGACCAAGCATTCTCTTCCTTCCATTCATTCAGGAACGCTGCAATTTTTTCAACAAAGAGAACTTCAATATAGTGACCTGGATCCAGAGCCAACAAGCCGTCTGACAACATATCTTGGGCAGTGTGGTAATAGATGTCACCAGTAATGTAAACATCTGCTCCTTTTGCTAAAGCATCAGAGTAGAAAGACTGCCCACTGCCACCACAAATAGCTACTCTTGAGATTGTTTTTTGCAAATCAGTATCTTTATAGTACACCATACGAAGACTATCTAGACCAAATACTTCCTTAACATGACTAGCAAATTCTTCAAACGTTTGAGGTTTAATATTGCCAATACGCCCGATGCCACGTTCAGGACCTGTCTCCTGTAGATAAGTTGTATCCTTAATATCCAATAGTTGGCAGAACCAGTCATTAAGGCCGTTTTCAACAATATCAATATTAGTATGGCTAACATAGACTGCAATATCATGCTTGATTAGATCAATATAAATCTGATTTTGAGGGCGACTAGCTACCAAGTCCTTTATCGGACGGAAGATAGGCGCGTGCTTAACGATAATCAAATCTACACCCTTTTCAATAGCTTCTGCCACTGTATCTTCACGTATATCAAGGGCAACCATGACTTTCTGGATGTCCTTGTCTAAGGTACCAATCTGCAAACCACGACTATCGCCTTCCATAGAAAATTCTTGAGGACAATAGGCTTCATAACACTTAATCACTTCACTTGCTTTCATGGAGCACCTCCTTGATGGCTTGAATTTTATCTACTAAAACTTGACGTTCTTCATGATTTTTTTCTGGGATTTGACTAAGGGCAAATTCGAGCTTACTTGCTTCTCTTTGCCACTTTTGGACAAATACGGGGCTAAGTTCTTTAGATAGAAAAGGACCAAAACGGGTGTCACTTGCTGACAATTTCATTTCTCCAGCTTCCACTACTAGAATCTCGTAAAATTTTCCAGCTTCCTCTAAAATACTTTCAGCTACAATCTGAAATCCATGCTCTTGTAACCAACTACGTAACTCATCTTCACGATTATTAGGTTGAAGAATCAATCGCTCAACATTGGCTAGTTTGTCCAAACCCTCTTCTAATATCGTAGCAATCAAACGACCACCCATTCCTGCAATAGTGATAACAGAGACCTGGTCACTTTCTTCGAAAGCTGCTAAACCATTGGCTAAACGAACCTGAATTTTCTCAGTCAAACCATGACTTTCAACATTTTTGACTGCAGATTGATAGGGACCTTCTACTACCTCTCCTGCAATGGCACGCTCAATGTGCCCTTTTTCAACTAATTCAATCGGTAAATAAGCATGGTCGCTTCCGACGTCCAGCAAAACAGCTCCTTGGGGAACAAAAGAAGCTACCGTTTCTAATCTCTTTGAAATCATCTTCTCTCACTTTCAAAAACTCTATTTCCCTTTATTATACCATATTTTATCTGGCAATCCTGCACCTAAAAAAGACCGCAATCATGGATTGCAGTCTTTCTTTATCTTTTAACTTGATAACGACTTGTCAGTATGAAAATCACAATAAAGACGAGCATCATAATGCCATAGATAGGCAATGTTTGACCTGTAAGTGTTGAAATTTCAAGCAATTTTTGGATTCTTGGGAATAGAGCTGTTCCAAGGAAACCTCCAACTGACCAAATAATCAATAACACACGCCACAGGCTAAATGGCAAGCAAGCTCTAACTACAGACATGAAACCAATCGATGCCAATAGATAATACAGAAGTGTCGAAATCTCAATGGCTGACCAGCCTTGACTGGTTCCAAAAATTTTAACAAAGAGAACACTAAAGACTACCATCAAGGCACTTGGTAAAGCTCGAAGCATGGATTTTCTGAGGAAGTTTTGTTCCACAGGTTTGATATTTCGTTCAAAAGTTAATACAAACGGTGGGAATCCTTCCACAAACTGGTCAATCATAGTTATCTGAATCGGAATGAATGGGAAATTCAAAATCCATTCAGTACGTCCCAACAAAGCACTGGCAATACAGATAACTGCTAGCAAGAAGGAATAGATTGTCTTAATCAAGAAAATCGGAGCAATGTGGGCAATATTATTGACCACACGACGACCTTCGAAGAGAATCTCAGGAACATCATTGAAATCTGAATTCAAGAGGACCAGATTTGCAATCTGACGAGTTGCTGGGTCTCCTTCAGCCATAACAATGGAACAGTCTGCCTCACGAAGAGCAAGGATATCATTGACACCATCCCCTGTCATTGCTGTAGTATGTCCTGCTTTTTTCAGAGTTTGGATGATCAGTTTCTTTTGATGAGGCGAGACACGTCCGAAAATGGCTGTTCCCTCAGCCATGGCTATCAATTCTTCATCATTAATTTTTGAACAATCTACATAGCTCTGATAGTCTGCAAAACCTGCTTTTTGAGCAATACTTGAAACAGTGACTGGATTATCACCAGAGATAATTTTCAATCCCACTTCCTGAGAACGAAGATAGTCTAGCGTCTCAGCAGCACCTTCTCGAATCGGATCTAGAATCTCAAGCAAAGCTAAAGCCTGAATATCAGATGGCTTTTGTGGCTTATGATGGTCAAGTTTTTCTTGACTGAGCGCTAACACCAAGACACGCGATCCTCGTTCAAGAACTTCTCTAGCTTCAGGAACTTCAGCATCCAACAACATCTCCGGTGCGCCTAGGAAAACAGTTCCTAGACCTTCCAACTCCATTGCTCCCCATTTTCGATCACTTGAAAATGGAAGGCTAGAAATCATCGAATAAGCTACCTCTCCCGCAAAACGGTTTCGAATAGCTTGAGCTGTTGGATTTTTATCCTCACTGTGTGCCATATAACTAGTTAGTATTTTGGCAATGGCATCTTTGTCGTAAGTTTGAGTAAGAGGGAGGACAGTCTCAACCTGCATCTTCCCTTGGGTGATTGTCCCTGTCTTATCCAAGCAGAGCATATCCACACGCGCCAAGGTCTCAACAGAATACATCTCCTGCACCAAAACCTTTTTCAACCCAAGCTTGATAACAGCAGTCAAGAGAGAGGTGATGGTCAAAAGGGCGATTCCCTTAGGCAGCATTCCTAAAAGAGCTGTAGATGAATTGACTACAGAAGACTTGAGTGGCAGACCTTTTAAGACCAAGGCTTCAAGCAAGAGAGCAATACCAAAAGGAATGATAATTTTCCCAGTAAAGCCGGCTAACTGGTCTAGCGATTTCATGATACGAGAGTTAATTGGTTTCACTGTCTTAGCTTCAAGCATGAGTTTAGCAGCATAGTTATCCGCCCCAACATGATGTACCTGAGCAAGTACAGAACCACTTGCAAGAAAGCTACCCGACAACATTAAGTCTTCTACTTCTTTTTGCACCAAGTCGCTCTCACCCGTTAACATGGCTTCGTTGACTTCTGCAAAACCTTCTAATACAATGGCATCACTTGGAATCTGATCCCCTGCTGACAAGCGAATCACATCGTCCAAAACAAGCTCCTCAGGATCCAGAGCGATCTCTTGTCCATCACGAATAGTGATAATCTTTTCTTTATTCAAGAGATTGAGCTTATCAACCATATGTTTGGCACGTAGCTCGGTTACAATCCCAGAAAACGCATTAAAGCAGATAACTGCAAAGAAAACTAGATTGCTCCATGCTTGAACAAAGGCGAGCGCTAGGGCAATGGCAAAGTTTAAAGCATTGAATAAAGTAAAGACATTTCTCTTCACAATCTGCCATGTACTAGTACTAGCTGAAGCTTGGAAATCATTGACCTGTCCCTGTTTCTGACGATCTTTGACTTCTGATTGGCTTAATCCCATCATTTTATTTTTATCCATAAATTATATCATATCATTTTTTTTTGAATATTTCTAATTTCATATAAAAAGCTATTCCGCCTAAACAAAAAACATTTGCCTGTCCTAGTATGATAAGGTATAATAAAAGAAAGAAAACTGAAGGAGACACCATGTTTTATACTTATCTGCGTGGGCTGGTTATGTTGATTCTATGGTCAATCAATGGAAATGCTCACTTTCACAATACTAAAAAAATTCCAAGTTTAGATGAAAACTATATCCTTGTTGCGCCACACCGTACCTGGTGGGATCCAGTCTATATGGCTTTTGCAACAAAACCAAAGCAATTTGTCTTTATGGCAAAAAAAGAACTCTTTT
>CAKPXD010000105.1 GCA_934201655.1 uncultured Streptococcus sp.
CACCAACCTCTGTAATAATAACATCAGAGTCAGTCGTTAGGGCGGCACGCTTGATTTTTTCTTTCAAGGCATCTGTGATATGAGGAATGACTTGGACAGTTGCACCAAGGTACTCGCCACGGCGTTCCTTACGAAGAACTTCACTGTAAATTTTCCCAGTTGTCACGTTGGAATATTTGTTGAGATTGATATCGATGAAACGTTCATAGTGACCTAAGTCCAAATCTGTCTCAGCTCCATCATCTGTCACAAAGACTTCCCCGTGCTGGTATGGACTCATAGTTCCCGGGTCGATATTGATATAAGGGTCAAACTTCTGAATAGTTACTTTAAGACCACGATTTTTCAAGAGACGGCCTAGACTTGCTGCCACAATCCCTTTCCCAATAGACGACACCACACCACCAGTTACAAAAATATATTTCGTAGACATAGATTCCTCTTTCTAAAATGCTCAAGATCTTGTTCACTAGAGGGGGACTAAGAAAACAAGACCTTCATCGACAACTACAATCCAGGATGATAATTTCCCAGGAAAAACAAAAATAGCTCCCTAGAAACTAGGAAGCTCCGACCTCAAAAAGAGGTGCCCGAACAATATCTTACCTCAATTTAGCTCATTTGTCAAATGTCATTCTTTACTAGGTTTATAGTTCTACTGCAGAAAAGAAAAACAACAAGGGAATTCCCTTGTTGTTTGGTATTATTCTTCTTCTTCCTCAGAATCTTCGTCATCTTCTTCAACGAGATCAACATCTTCCCCAAGATCATCTGGTGCGATTTCGTTGATTTCAGCGTCGTAGGCTTCTACTTCGTTCTTCTCATCGTCTGGATTTTCATCATCATAAGAAAGAGCTGGATCTTCTTCGTAGGCGTCCTCATCCTCTGGATCATCTGCACCATAATCAATGGCATCCGTATCTCCATCCATAAAGGCATTAACACGTTTTTTCTTAGCCTTAGGTGCTACTTCTTCATCGTCACTTTCTTCAAGAGCAATGATTTCTTCGTCAATTTCATCTACTCCATACCATGAACGTAGGCCCCATTTGTTATCTCCAAGAGAGATGAAGCTACCATCAAAGTTCAACTCTGTATAGAACAAAGGTAGTGCTTCGCGAATATCGCTATTAGAGGTACCAAGATAGTTTTGGATTTCATTGACCAAATCGCTAAAATGCATCTCGTGGTCGCGACCACGTTGTTCCAAGATGGCACGAGCCACCTCAATCATAGATAGTTCACTTTTTTCTTGCCCAGCAAATACTTCTAATTCCAAAGCGTTTCTCCTCTTTTTTTACTACTAACGCCAGAGTATACAAACTCTGGTCTCATTTTATCACGTACTCTTTATTGTACGATAATTTTCCTTATTAGTCAAAGGTTTAGAAGAAATTAATGTGAAATATTTCAGCGAATAAAAAGACCTGGGAGATTCACTCACAGGTCCGCTACTTTATTTATAGCTTAAAGCTCGTTTAAAGGTTTTCCAGATGCCTAAATCATCCGTTTGGAGGACTAGGCTAGCATACATACGTCCGATAAAGGCGGTTGCAGTTACTGCAAAAATAACTGTTATCGCAAGCGAAACCCATGCTTCTAAGCTACTTGCATAGCCATTAATAGCCCTGAAAGGCATAAAGAAGGTTGAGATGAACGGGATATAAGAACCAATCTTCAAAATCAAATTATCCCCAGAAGTTCCTAAGGCAGTTACCCCAATAAAACCTACCATAATCAAAAGCATCAAAGGGGACAAGGCCTTACCAGAATCTTCGGGTCTAGAAACCATAGAACCCAGAAAGGCTGCCAAGACCACATACATAAAGAGACTGACCAAGACAAACAACAAGGTGTTGACCGAAAAGGCTTCTCCCAAATGGTTTAGAATACCTGAATTAGCCAAGAAAGGCATATCTTTAAAGAATAAGAGAGCTCCAAATCCTCCAATGACGTAAATGCCAATATGGGTCAAAATGACAAGAAGTAAAGCAATCATACGTGCGTAAAAGTAATGGCTAGCTCGAATACTTGAGAAGACCACTTCCATGATTTTAGTTCCTTTTTCACTGGCTACCTCTTGAGCAGTGACACTGGCATAAGTGATCAAGATCATATAGAGGAAGAAGCCTAGTCCTGCAGCCGCAAAGGTTTGGACCATTTTTTTACTTTCCTTAGATTCATCAATCTGCTCTGAGAATTGAATCGTTTGTGCCAAGTGTTGTTCCTGTTCCTGAGATAAATGTGCCTCCGAACGATTGAGTTGGTATTGGAGCTCATTCAACTTAGTTGTCACAGCTAACTTAATACCAGTTTCAAGTGAAGTTTCACCGTGATAAACTGCCTTGAGGACACTATCTTCTTGATCAATGGTCAAATAACCTTTTATTTTTTCATCCTTGATGGCTTCTTGGGCGTTTGCTTCATCCTTATAGTCAAAATTAATGCCATTGGTCGATTTAAGACTCTCTGTTACAGCAGGTACCGAACTAACTACTGCCACCTTATTATTCTGAGCCAAAGAGGAACCTTGGAGATAGCCAATTCCGCCAGACAAGCCGATAAAGAGAAAAGGCGAGATTACCATAAAGAAGAAACTCCAGGATTTGACATGACGTAGGTAAGTTTCTTTGATTACAACCAACATATTTCTCATACTTCCACCCCTGATTCTAGTTTAAAGATTTCATCAATTGTCGGAGCTTGTTGGTCAAAGGTCGCGATATAGTGTCCTTGAGTCAAGATAGCAAAAAGCTCCTGGCCAGCATTTTCATCATCTAGGATGAGCTTCCAAATCCCCTGCTTGGTTAAGCTAGCATGAATGACATGTGGGAGTTTTTCCAAGTCTTCCTGACTCTTTTCACTTGCAACAAAGAGTCGCGTTTTGCCGTATTGATTACGAACATCTTGGACTGGTCCATGCAAGACGACACGCCCATCACGAATCATAAGGATATCATCACATAGCTCTTCGACATTGGTCATGACGTGGTCTGAAAAGATAATGGTTGCACCACGTTCTTTTTCTTTGAGGATAACCTGCTTGAGCAATTCAGTATTGACTGGATCCAGACCACTAAAAGGTTCATCTAGAATGATCAGATCTGGTTCATGCATTAAAGTAATGATCAGCTGAATCTTTTGTTGATTTCCTTTTGAGAGACTCTTAATCTTATCTGTCAATTTCCCCTTGACTTCCAGCTTCTCCATCCATTGAGGGAGTTTTTCTTTGACTTCTTTGGCATCCATGCCTTTTAACATGGCTAGGTAACGAACCTGCTCTAGGACTGTCAACTTAGGCATGAGACTACGTTCCTCGGGTAGATAGCCAATCCGAGCGTAGGTTTCCTGACGAATTTCCTGGCCATCAAACTGAATTTCTCCTTGATAATCCAAAAATTTCAAAATACTGTGGAAAATGGTTGTTTTCCCAGCTCCGTTTTTCCCAACTAGACCTAAAATTCTTCCAGGCTGAGCTTGAAAGTCAACGCCAAACAAGACTTGTTTGGGACCAAAACTTTTTTCAAGATTGCGGACTTCTAACATAATCCACCTCCTACTAATCTTACTCTCATTATACTCCTTTTTATAGTCATTACAAGGATTTATGTACATTTTTATTAGTAGAATTTACTAGGCATTTTTTATATCAAACCGAATAAGATTCAACTTCATTTTTCTTTCCAATATTCGGCATTTACAAAGACAAAAAAATCCATCCCTCAGGATGGATTTTAGACTGTTAACGCACTTCTGCATTTACTTTTTCTTCGAGTGATGCTTGGATTTTTTCCATATAGCGTGCGACTTCTTCATCTGTCAAACTATCTTCTGGATTTTGGAAGGTCAAGCTGTAGGCCATAGACTTCATGCCAAGTCCTAGTTTTTCACCTGAGAAGACGTCAAAGAGTTTGATGTCTGTCAAACGTTTCACGCCAGCAGCTTGAATGGCATCAACCACATCTTGATGAGTCACTTCTGCTTTGAGGAGAAGGGCGATATCACGGCTGACTGCTGGGAATTTAGTAATTTCCACAAAGGCTGCTGCTGGTTGAAGGGCTTCTTCAATAGCTGAAAGGTTAAGCTCAGCTACATAAGTCTCTGGAATATCGTAATCCTTAGCCGTCACAGGGTGCACTTGACCGAGGAATCCAAGAACTTGATCACCGAGTGAAATCAAGGCTGTACGTCCTGGGTGAAGACTCTTGATCTCTTGCGTTGCTGTATAGGTCACTTCAAGACCCAAGCGAGCAAATAGAGCTTCCAAAATTCCCTTAGCATAGAAGAAGTCAACTGGAACAGCTGGAGTTTGGAAGTCTTTTTCAGCGACTAAACCAGTCAAAGCAAAGGCGAAACTGTTGATTTCATTTGGCAAGTCTTCTTTTGGATTACCAGTTTGCTCGAAGACTTTTCCAATTTCATAAAGAGCCAAGTCTTTGTTCTTACGCGCTACGTTGTAAGCAACGGTATCCAAAATACCTGAAACCATATTTTGACGGAGGACTGAACGATCCACAGTCATTGGCCACATGAGCTCCGTTAAGTTACTTGGTGCAGTCGTGAACTCGACTGCTTTTTCAGGAGTTGTCAGAGCGTAGGTGATGATTTCTGTCAATCCAGCACCTTCTGCAATGGTACGAACTTGACGGCGCAATTTTTGTGTCGCTGTCAATTCACCGGCTGTCCCATCATCTTTTGGAAGACTGGTTGGCAAGCGGTCATAACCATAGATACGTGCGATTTCTTCAAAAAGATCCGCTTCGATAGTGATATCCCAACGGCGACGAGGGACGCTCACTGTAAAGCGATCTGCATTTCCAGAAAGGCCAAATCCAAGGCGACGGAAGACATCTTCGACATCTGCGTAGGAAAGCTCTGTCCCAAGGACACGGTTAACGTCTGCAAGGGT
>CAKPXD010000106.1 GCA_934201655.1 uncultured Streptococcus sp.
GTTCGTCAGGGCGGCTACATTCCGTTCTTCGTCACAGAGCGCAAGCGCAGTGAAGCGATGCTCGTACAGGTAGTGCAAGGCGTTTCCACTCGAAAAATGGAGAAGCTAGCGCATAGCCTCGGCATTGAAAATCTATCCGGAAGCCAGGTCAGCGATATGACAAAAGGACTGAATGCGCAGGTCGAGGAGTTCCGTAATCGCGCTCTTGCCGGTACGGTGTACCCGGTTTTGTGGGTGGACACACTGTATGAAAAAGTTCGTGTAGATGGCAGAATTGTCAGTATGGCGGTGCTTATTGTGTGCGGGGTTGACGAAAATAGACATCGAAACATCATCGCCGTTGAACCTATGGACGAAGAATCCAGGGGTTCCTATGGAGTGCTGTTTCAGAATTTGAAAGACCGTGGTCTGTCCACGCCAAGGCGTATCATTTCCGATGCTCACTCCGGGCTGGTTTCGGCAATCCGTGAGTCCTTTCCCGGCGCCTCGTAGCAGCGCTGCAAGGTACATTTCATGCGGAATATTCTTGTCTATGTGCCGCAGAAAGAGAAGAAAGCCTTTGCCGCGGTACTAAAGGAAATCTGGCTGGCGCCCACGGCAGAGCTGGCGAGAAAGCGGGCATATGATGTGATCGACTCCTACGCCAAACGCTTTCCGAAAGCGGTGCAGTGTCTTGAAGACGGATTGGAAGATTCTCTGGCCCTCTATACATTTCCCATGCTGGACGCTCGAAAAATTTCGTCTTCCAATATGATCGAGCGACTGAACCGTGAAATACGGAGACGTACCAGCGTGGTTGGAATCTTTCCGAATGAAAGTTCCTATGTTCGCCTCGTGACAACGTATCTCATGGAATACGCTGAGGACTGGTCTGTCTCCAGAGCTTATCTCAGTCAGGAATCCATTGCGGCAACTCTGACCACCGCAGCCTAACTTCATTTTTCAGGAGCCCTTTTTGCGAACATTACTTGACGCGGTCTATAATAATAGTGGCCTAATTCTCGGAAACAGTTAAAAATTATATATATGTATTGAAAAAAATTTTTTTCTCCCATATAATATTCTTAATAGCATTGGAGGTTTATAATATGCTAATCAGATTTGCGGTAGAGAATTATAAATCGTTTAAACAGCGCCAGATATTTAGTATGATGGCAGGGCAAAGTATTCAGCATACGGATCATCTTATTTTAATGAATGATAACCGCTTTTTGAAGAGTAGCTTTTTCTTTGGAGCAAATGCATCGGGCAAATCTAATTTTGTACGAGCCATAGACTTCATGCGTCGTATCACATTATCTGGTTTAAACAAGATTCACTATAATGATCGCTACTTTAAAATTGAATCTGAGTACAAAAATAAACCAGGTATTTTTCAGGCGGACTTTTTTACTAACGGGAAAATTTATTCCTATGGTTTTGCAATAAATTATATATCGCATAAGATTGAGGAAGAATGGTTATATCGAATCAATCCAAACAATAGCGAACAGTGTATATTTGAACGAGATTCACAGGTCACTAAACATTTGAAATTAAGCAAAAAATCCGAATTAAGGTTTGAGATTTATTGCGATGATTTAAAAGAAGATCATTTATTATTGACCGATATTGCGAATAAAAACCTAAATCAATCCCATGAGTTTAGTGATTTTATCGATGCCTACAGATGGTTTGAGAAAATTGTTGTAATTTATCCAGGTTCGCACCCACGTAATCGAAATGCTTATTTTCTCAATCCGAATGCTGATGCAGATTCTATGGTGAATATGCTACATACGTTTGATACAGGAATTGAAGGAATAGTAAAAGCTCGGCAGCCCGTGGAAGAAGCACTCGCATTTTTGCCTACAGAAATACGCAAAAATATTCTTGATAATGTGCAGCAAGAACTTTTTGCGCAGCCCTATACAAAATCCAAGAATAGCTTAGAAATAAACGGATATCAATTTGAATTATCGGTTGAAAATGGCGAAATTATGGCTGAGAAAATAATGCTTGACCATGGAAATCAGTCCGAACCATTTGAATTTGCTGAAGAATCAGATGGAACAAAGCGTCTCTTTGATTTAATCCCATTATTTAACTATGGTCAAAGAGAAAGAATTATCATTATCGATGAACTCGATCGTAGTTTACACTCTAAATTAACACAAGACTATATTCGATATTTTTTCCATTACACACATAATAAACCTAGTCAACTTATTTGTACAACGCATGATATTAATTTGCTTGACCTTTCTATCCTACGCAAAGACGAAATATGGTTTGTAGAACGAGCAGATGATCACAGTACAAAACTTTATTCATTGAACGACTATAAACAACGTTTCGATGCAGATGTGCTGAATGACTATATCGTTGGACGATACGGAGCTATTCCATGTTTTCAGAATGATGAATGGCAGGTGAATGGCTAATGAGTTTAACGCATCGTCTAGGAAGCCATAATATATTTAGCCGTCCTAATGAAAACACAATTACCCCTAAACGCGTTGTATTTCTTTCTGTAGAAGGAAATAAAACGGAAGTTAGCTATTTTCGTTTTATTGATCGTCATCGAGAAAAAATTGGTATTAAATCTATTATTCACATCGAAGTACTACAACGTAAAGATACGCAGAGCGATCCTGATAGTGTACTCCAATTACTAGAAGAATATATCTCATTCAGAGAAAGTGGTAATTTTACCGAAGAACTCCAACAATTAGAGTTACAATCATATGATTTTAAGTTTATACAAAAATATCTTCAGAATGATCCGTCCATATCTCCTAAAGACCGGAATAAATTTGATGCTATTTTGAAACAAGAGCAAATTGATCTCTTGTATCTAAATTTTTTAAATACCTATCATGGTGATGATGATATATTTGGAATTGTGATAGATCGTGATTGTGGTAGTCACTCAGAAAAACAAATAGAGAAAGTTCGCAATACATGCAATGAAAACAACTATCATTTTTTCATTACGAATCCTTGTTTTGAATTTTGGCGGTTACTTCATGTTTCTGATGTTAAAATGGAGTTTTCCAATCAGTTAGAAACTATTAAAGCCAATCCATTAGATGAACATGGGCATTCTTATGTAAGCAATCTATTGTATTGCAAAACCAATGAGCGAAAAGCTATTCAAGAGAAAAATTTTCTTCAATATTACCTTCCCAATATTGATCTAGCGATTGAGCGCTCTAAGCAATTTGCTAAATCTGATTGCCTTATACACCAACTAGGTAGTAATTTAGGAGATTTATTTGTCTTATTGCGCGAATAATTACGGTTACACTAATTGTCCGTACAATTTGTCTAGCCTTGTCATGCTTCTAAGGCAAATGAAACTATTTCAACTTTTCCTTTTGGCTAATCTTCTGTATATTTAATGTTATACAGGTCAAAGTATCACTATGTCAACGTACCCGCCCAGGCATTTTTCTGTCTTTGGGTCGTACCGCAAACTTTGAAACCTGTAAGACAAACCAGACCACACGAATCCTTAACCGGAATCGTGTGGTCTTTTTTGTTGCAAAAAAATGAAGGAGGAACCCTTATGAACATCGAAAACAACCCGAACCCCATGAGTCTGGACGATCTGTTTGCAGCATCGCCCGCACCTGTCGAAAGCACTCCGCTCTCGGAAATCGCACAGACCACCCCCGCAGAAACCACTGTTCCCGAACCAGCACCATCCGCAGAACCGCAGACCGCTCCCTCCGCTACCGAACAGCACGCTGCATCTCAGCCGGATAACATCATTGACCTGTTCGGCGCAGTCGTGGAACAGAGCGAAGAAGATGCGGCTGCTGCACTTCTGGTGAAAGTCACCACAAGTTGCCCTGTATTCGACTACGCTTCCATTCAGGACGAGATCGCTGACGCAAATATGACCTTTGAGCAGCTTCGTGTAAAAATGTCCGCAGACTGCCCTGAGCTAGAAGCGCGTGCTCATGTTTCGTGGGCACTCAGCTATGCCGGCCTTACGGAACGCATCACCGATGTGAACAGCACGATCTACTCGGCAAAGTCCAAGCTGGAACAGAGCAAGAAATTCAAAGATGCGCTGAAAAGCACAAGACCAAGGACAAACTGCCGGTTTGCAGCGTAAAGCCCTCTGTCACTGCACAGAAGAAAGGTATTTTACCTTTTCCGTCTTACAAGGCAATGTGCCGCAGCATGGATGCCGCAGAACAGTCGGCTGCTCCCATTTGCTACATTCCGTCGCGTGACGGCCAGATTTACGAAATGCGCCGCAACGAGATCGGTACGTTCATCGCACCGGCCTCCAAAATTGCAGAGCTGGACATCATCCGGGCAGGGTTTCATATGAACCTGCCCCGACTTCCAGCCGCCAAGCTCGCGGAAATCGTTTCGTTTTTCCGTCGTGTCTGCGTGGAAAATCATTTCCACATGGAGGCGCTCGTCAACGTGTACTGGGACCGTGCGGACCGGAAGTATATCCTGCACGTACCCAAACAGCAGGCAACCGCTGTCAGTGTGGAAACCGATCTTGCTGATCGTCCGAATGAAACCCGCTATCTTCATGTGATGGACGTACATTCGCATAACATGATGTCAGCGCGCTTTTCTAAGACGGACGATGAGGACGAACAGGCCACACGGCTGTACATGGTTATCGGCCGGTTGGATCGGTATTATCCCGAAATCCGCTGCCGGTTCGCCTGCGGCGGACAACACGTTGAAATCCCGGCTGAGCAGATCTGTGAGCGCACCGATGTGCCATTTTCGACGGCATGGCTGACCGCAGTTCATGCCGTACACCATAATGTAACCACCAAGGAGGCGGCGTGATGCGTTTTCCTGTTGACCGGCCGATCCATATTGTCATGCTCGGCTGCGGCGGCACCGGAGGGCATATCGTACCGCATCTGTAC